>JAGTRV010000068.1 GCA_018262245.1 Pseudomonadota bacterium
CCAGGCCTGGGAGATCAACTGGGCAGTCATGTCATAAGGACCAACGGCGTTGGCCACATAGTCATAGACGCCCGTGCCACCCAGGGCCGGATCAGCGAAGACACCGGTCAGCATGGCGCCGAGGATGCCGCCGACACCATGGACGCCGAACACGTCGAGGGAGTCGTCTGCGCCCAGCAGCTTCTTCAGGCCATTGACACCCCACAGGCAGACCACGCCAGCCAGCAGGCCGATGATGATGGAGCCCATCACACCGACAAAGCCGGCCGCCGGGGTGATCGCCACCAGACCGGCTACCGCACCGGAAGCAGCACCCAGCATGGAAGGCTTGCCCTTCAGGATCCATTCAGCAAACATCCAGGACAGTGCGGCGCAAGCCGTCGCAACCCAGGTATTGACCATGGCCAGCGCAGCGCCGCCAGAGGCTTCGAGGGCGGAGCCGGCGTTGAAGCCGAACCAGCCGAACCACAGCAGGGATGCACCAATCATCGTCAAGGTCAGGGAGTGCGGGGCCATCGAGACATTGCCCAGACCGCTACGCTTGCCCACCATGTAGGCACCAACCAGACCGGCAATGGCGGCGTTGATATGCACCACGGTACCGCCGGCGAAGTCGAGCGCACCCTTCTGGAACAGGAAGCCAGCCGTCTTGCCGGCCAACTCGCCAGCAGCAGCATCGATGTAGGCATCCGGACCCGCCCAGTACCAGACCATGTGAGCCATCGGGATGTAGGACAACGTGAACCAGATCACCATGAAGACCAGGATGGCGGCAAACTTGGCTCGTTCAGCGAAGGCGCCGACGATCAGGCCGCAGGTAATGGCCGCAAAGGCACCCTGGAAGATCACGTAGGCAAATTCGGAGATGTTCACACCCTTGGAGAAGGTGGCCGCCACGGAATCGACCGTCACGCCCTTCAGGAACAGCTTGTCGAGCACGCCGAAGAACTCGTTACCCTCGGTGAAGGCGGCCGAGTAGCCATAGACCACCCAGAGGACCGAAATCAGCGAGAAGGTGACGAACACCTGCATCAGCACCGACAGCATGTTCTTGGTGCGAACCAGGCCACCGTAGAACAGGGCCAAACCCGGGATGGACATCAGGATGACCAGCGCAGCGCTGATCATCACCCAGGCGTTGTCGCCCTTGTTCGGCGGGATCGGTGCCGCGGCAGGAGCAGCGGCAGGTGCGGCAGCGGGTGCTGCGGCAGGCGCCGCCGCAGCCGGCGCTGCGGCCGGGGCGGTAGCTGCAACAGCTTCGGGCGCTGCAGCTTTTTCTTCGGCCCAGGCTGGGGCGCCGAAACCTACGGCGCCGACCAGGGCCAGCAATGCGAGTAAGCGTTTCATGGGTCGCTCCTTAGAGGGCATCGGTACCGGTTTCACCGGTCCGGATACGAATGACTTGTTCGACATCGAACACGAAGATCTTGCCGTCGCCGATCTTGCCGGTGGATGCCGACTTTTCGATGGCTTCGATGACCTGATCGAGCTGATCGTCCCTGACAGCGGCTTCGATCTTCACCTTGGGCAGGAAATCGACGACATATTCGGCGCCCCGATACAGCTCGGTATGCCCTTTCTGCCGGCCGAAACCCTTCACTTCAGTGACCGTGATGCCTTGCACGCCGATGGCGGACAACGCTTCACGCACTTCGTCAAGCTTGAACGGCTTGATGATGGCGGTAACGAATTTCATGATGAGTAAGTCCTCATAAAGGTTGAAATCTGTTTTCCCCCACCGGCGCCGGCCGGTGCACTGGCAGGGGAAGTTTTAAATTGGTTTAGAAAGTCTTGGTAAAGGACAGCAGGGCGGTACCCTTGGCAACGTTCTTGTTGTTCCAGCAATAAGCCGGGACAGCATCGCCACAGGTATTGGCATTGGTGTCGGTGTAAGCCAGACCGAACACGCCAAAGCCAACATCCTTGGTCACGCCCAGCTTCCAGTCAGTGTAGGAAGCATCGCTGAAGTGCTTGATCTTCTGGTGACCGACGTGGGCGTTAACCCCCCAGCCTTCACCCAGATCGTAGTTCGCGGACAGATCGATATAGCCGGAACCACGGGTGTTTTCCATTTGCGTGCCAGTCCAGCCAACCATGTATTGCGAAATCGTGTGGTTGTACTTCAGGGTGATGAACTTCCAGCCGATGGCGCCATAGACTTCCATCGTGTCCGGCGTCACGCCACCCAGCGAGGTACCCGGGTAGTAGTACTTGATCACGCCGAGGTCGTAGGTGAAGTCATCAGCGAAACCACCCTTGAAGCCACCGTAGAAGTCGGTTTCCAGGCTGCTGTTGTCCTTGTAGTGATTCACTTGCACCCAAGAGACGTTGGAGCCCCACACACCGACATACAGGCCGCTGGAGTGGTTGTAGTCGAAGCCGCCCTGCAGCGCCGGGTGGCCTTGGGTCTGGCTGATGCCGCGGAAGATGTAGTCGCTGACGACACCAATGTTGCCGGTCAAAGCAGGGGCGGGTGCCGGGGCAGCGGCTTCTTCGGCAAAGGCCGGGGCAGCAAAGGCGGCAACGATGGCCAGGGTAAGCAGTGATTTCTTCATGGTTTCTCTCCAACAGAAGGTTTCAAGTGAAAAATATTTACAACACAGCAATAGCAGAAGCCGTGCCAGGTTGTTTTTTTGATACCAATCAAAGGATTTCCGGCTATTCCAAAGGTAATGCACCAATTTGTCGCACCAAAACTGTGCGGTTACAGACAGTTACGCACCATCGCCGAGCGATCACTCAAAAGAGCGCTAAATTCCCCTGTGTTAAACTCGAGACTCACGGAGGAACACCATGCTAGACCCCAAGACACTGGAAGAATTTGGCGCCAAGATGAGCGCCCTGTTTGCCAACTCGCCAGCCAAGGACATTGAAAAAAATGCCAAGGCCATGATGGGTGGCTTTTTCGCCAAACTCGATCTGGTGACGCGCGAAGAATTCGACGTTCAGGCGCAAGTACTGGCCCGCACCCGCGAAAAGCTGGAGGCGCTGGAAGCCCGCGTCGACGCGCTGGAAAAGGCCCGCTCGGGCCAGTAGCACAACATGGCGCTGGCCATCGCATACAGCCGCGGGCTGGATGGCCTGAAC
The DNA here is from genome assembly GCA_018262245.1 of Pseudomonadota bacterium. Taxonomy (GTDB): domain Bacteria; phylum Pseudomonadota; class Gammaproteobacteria; order Burkholderiales; family Rhodocyclaceae; genus Azonexus. Next base: position 3,088 of record JAGTRV010000068.1, read on the forward strand.
GCGCCACCAGTCATTGTCGAGGCGCACCTCGCCAGCGGCCTGCCCAGCTTTACGCTGGTTGGCCTGCCCGACACCGAGGTCAAGGAAGCGCGTGACCGTGTCCGCGCGGCCATCGTCAATTCCGGCTTCGAATTCCCCAGCAAACGCATTACCGTCAATCTGGCGCCAGCCGACCTGCCCAAGGAGTCCGGTCGCTTCGACCTGCCCATCGCGCTCGGCATCCTGGCAGCCAGCGGACAGATTCCAACGCCAGCGCTGGCCGATTACGAATTTGCCGGCGAATTATCCTTGTCCGGCGAACTGCGTCCGATTCGCGGTGCCCTGGCCATGGCCCTGCAAAGCAGCGACAACGGCAAAGCCTTCATCCTGCCTGAAGCCAGCGCTCAGGAAGCGGCACTGACCGGCTCGACCCACATTCTGGCGGCGCGTTCGCTGCTCGATGTCTGCGCCCACCTGGCTGACCGCGAATTGCTGCCGCCCGCAGTGGCCACGGCCAATACCGAAAACTGGCCGAAATTTCCCGATCTCGCCGAGGTTCGAGGTCAGAGTCAGGCCAAGCGGGCGCTGGAAATTGCCGCGGCTGGAAACCATTCTCTACTGATGGTCGGCCCGCCCGGCTCGGGCAAATCGATGCTCGCCGCCCGTTTGCCTGGCCTGATGCCACGCCTCGAAGGCGAAGCGGCCAAAGCCTCGGCGGCCGTGCTGTCGCTGGTCGGTCAATTTCGGCCAGAAACCTTCGGCGTTCGCCCTTACCGTCAGCCCCATCACACCGCTTCGGCGGTCGCCCTCGTTGGTGGCGGCAATCCGCCGCGACCCGGCGAAATCAGCCTGGCCCATAAAGGCATCCTGTTCCTCGACGAATTGCCAGAATTCGACCGCAAGGTACTCGAAACTCTGCGCGAACCGCTGGAATCCGGGCGCATCCATATCGCCCGGGCGGCCCGCCACGCCGAGTTTCCGGCCGAATTCCAATTTATTGCGGCAATGAATCCCTGCCCCTGCGGATTTTTGGGACATGGCAATAATAAATGCCGTTGCACGCCGGACCAGATCGCCCGTTACCGCGGCAAGCTATCCGGCCCCTTTCTCGACCGCATCGACCTGATCATCGAAGTGCCGGCCCTGCCGTCCGACGCGCTGTCCGGCAAGGCCGACGGCGAATCGTCGGCAACCGTACGCGCTCGCGTCGAGCAAGCCCAGGTGCGGCAACAAACCCGCCAGAGCAAGCCGAACGCCCGCCTGAACACCAAGGAAGTCGATGCCTGCTGTCAGCCCGACGAAACCGGCAGCAAGCTGTTGCAGCAAGCGACGACGCAGCTCGACCTGTCGGCTCGCGCCTGGCACCGCATCCTGAAAGTCGCCCGAACCATTGCCGATCTGGCCGGCAGCGACGACATCCGCGCCACCCATGTCGCCGAAGCCATCCAGTACCGGCGCTTTGCCCGTGGCTGACGGCCGCCGGCGCGATACGCGCGGCATCGCCATCCTGCTCGCCTCAATGTCGGCGATCGGGCCATTTTCGATCGACACCTACCTGCCGTCCTTCCACGAGATCGGCGAAAAACTGCATGCGACCCCGCTTGAAGTCCAGCAGACGCTGTCCATTTACCTGTTCTCCTTCGCGCTGATGACGTTATGGCACGGCGCGATTGCCGACCGTTTCGGACGCCGCAAGGTCATCCTGATCGCCCTTGGCTTGTTTGCCATCGCCTCGGCGGGTTGCACTCTCGCCACGCGCATCGAGCACCTGTGGTTCTGGCGGGCCATGCAGGGCATCACGGCTGGCGCTGGCATCGTGCTCAGCCGCGCCATCGTGCGCGACCTGTTCGATGGCGCAGAAGCCCAGCGCCTGATGTCACAGATCACCATGATGTTTGCGCTGGCCCCGGCCATCGCCCCGGTCATTGGCGGCTGGCTGCAAACGCTGTTCGGCTGGCGTTCGGTCTTCGCTTTTCTCGTGCTGTCGACGGCCGCATTGTGGCTGGCCTGCTGGAAACTGCTGCCCGAAACCTTGCCGCCGGAAAAACGCCAGTCGCTGCGCCCCGCCTATCTCGCTTCAACCTACTGGAAAGTGCTGACCTCGCCGCCTTTCCTGCTGGCTTGCGCCGCCCTGTCGATGAATTTCGGCGGTTTCTTCCTGTACATCCTGTCCGCCCCGGTCTTCCTGATGCGGCACCTCGGTGTGGCTGAAACCGGCTTCCTCTGGCTGTTCGGGCCGGCGATGAGTGGCCTGGTGTGCGGCTCATGGTTATCTGGCCGACTGGCCGGCAGGGTTTCGCTACCCCGCACCATCGGACTTGGCTATGCGGTCATGGGCACCGCAGCCGCCATCAACCTGACGGTGAATGTTGCCTTGCCACCCGGCTTGCCATGGAGCGTGGCACCCATTTTCGTCTACACCATGGGCATGTCGCTGGCCATGCCCTGCCTGACCATCTTCGCGCTCGACCCCTTCCCGGCCCAGCGCGGCCTGGCCGCATCGTGCCAGACATTCTTCCAGTCCAGCTTCAACGGTCTGGTTGCCGCGCTGATCGCCCCCGCCCTGTGGGGCTCGACCCTGACACTGGCGCTCGGCATGGCCGGGCTGATGCTGACCGGTGGCCTCGCCGCCCTGCTCCACCAACGCCTAAGACTGGTACCACGGTAGTCCACGGCAGCGCCAGCCACCCAGCTTGCCGCGGTGATAGTCCTCGTCGAGCGGACCTTCGAAACCTTCCAGAACATTGATCACGTTGGTAAAGCCGGCCGCCTCAAGGGCCAGCCCGGCATCGACCGAACGCCTTCCACTGCGACAAATGAGCAACAATGGTCGGGAAAGATCACCCCGCACCAGCCGCTTCACCTTGTCGGCAAATTTCGGATCAATCTCCCAGTCCGGCCCCTCCTGCCACGCCACATGCTCGGCACCGGCCGGGTGGCCGACGTACATATGCTCGATTTCCGTCCGGCAATCGACCAGCACGGCGAGCGGCTGGTGCTGCAGGAAGGCATGTGCGGCAAGGGGATCGAGGTGCTGCATCGGCATATCCGAAAATTAGAGGAATCCGATATTATGAAAGCAAGCTCGGGAAAGCGTAAACTGCCTTGCCCCCTCGTCATGGAGCCCACATGAAACTGCCCGCCTGGATCACCTCTGCCGCCACCGCCATCGTGGCCGCAGCCCTGCCGGCCTGCGATTACTTCAACCTGCAGGAAATCAAGCCCGCTGTCACGACCCAGGCCGAAGTGCGCAATCGCATGGGCGAGCCCGGCTTCATTCACTGGAACGACGACGGCACGGCGACCTGGGAATACGCCCGCCAGCCGAACGGCAGCAGTTGCTACATGATCACCTTCGGCCTTGATCACGTGGTCGCCAAGGTCGAGCAGGTGCTGAACGACGCCAACTACGCCAAGGTCCGCGTCGGCATGAGCAAGGACGATATTCGCCGCCTGCTCGGCGCACCTGGCTCGAAACAGACCTTCAACAATCTGCGTGAAGAAATCTGGGAATGGCGCATCGAAGGCATGCCGCCGATGGACGAAACCTACTTCATGGTGCATTTCGACACGGACAGCGGCGGGGTCAAGAAGACCTCGAAGCGCGTCGCCGTGAAAGGCTAAACAAATCAATATCCTTGGCAGCTTGAGCGGCCCCCGGTAAACTAACGCTTCTGCCGAGGAGCGCTGCGACCCTTTAATTCGGGGGCCAGGCTCGGCAATGATCAACGGCGCTCGCAAACCCGCGTTTTCCTTGCCCCGGTTTGCGGCGCCGTTCGTTTTTGCGGCGTCCCCGGTGCAATTTCGCTTTGCCGAGGTGATCCATGCAGCCAAACCGTACCGCCGAACTCTCTTCCCTGCTCCAGCAACGCCTGCTCGTCCTCGATGGCGCCATGGGCACCATGATCCAGCGGCACGGCCTGCAGGAAGCTGATTACCGGGGTGAGCGCTTCAAGGATCACCCGCACGACCTAAAGGGCAATAACGACCTGCTGGTCCTGACCCGGCCAGACATTATCGGCGGCATCCACCGCGAATATCTGGAAGCCGGCGCCGACATTCTCGAGACCTGCACCTTCAACTCGACCGCGGTATCGCAGGCCGACTACAACCTGTCGGAACTCGTCTACGAACTGAATTTCGAAGGCGCCAAGCTAGCCCGTCAGTTGTGCGACGAATTCACCGCCGCCAATCCTGCCAAGCCGCGCTTCGTCGCCGGCGTGCTTGGCCCGACCAGCCGTACCGCCTCCATCTCGCCGGACGTCAATGACCCGGGCTACCGCAACGTCACGTTCGACGAACTGGTCGCCAACTATGTCGAGGCCATCACCGGTTTGGTCGAAGGCGGCGCCGACATCCTGTTGGTTGAAACGGTGTTCGACACGCTGAATGCCAAGGCCGCGCTATTTGCCATCGAGAAGTTTTTCGACATCGCCCAGCGCCGCTGGCCGGTGATGATTTCCGGCACCATTACCGACGCATCCGGCCGCACGCTATCCGGTCAGACCGCCGAGGCCTTCTGGAATTCGCTGCGCCACGTCCAGCCGGTCAGTTTCGGCCTGAACTGCGCACTCGGTGCCAAGGAACTGCGCCAGTACGTCGAGGAACTGTCCCGCGTCTGCGATTGCTTCGTCTCGGCCCATCCGAATGCCGGCCTGCCCAATGCCTTTGGCGGCTACGACGAAACGGCCGACATGCTGGCCGACGAAATCGAAAGCTGGGCCAAGGCCGGCATCGTCAATATTGTCGGCGGCTGCTGTGGCACCTCGCCGGAGCACATCGCTGCCATCGCCCAACGCGTTGCGTCAGTCAGCCCGCGCCTGCGGCCCGCGATCGAACCGGCGCTGCGCCTGTCCGGCCTCGAAGCCTTCAACGTCACTCCGGGTTCGCTGTATGTGAACGTCGGCGAGCGGACCAACGTCACCGGCTCCAAAGCCTTCGCCCGCATGATCCTCGAAGGCCGTTTCGACGATGCGCTGGCCGTTGCCCGCCAACAGGTCGAGAACGGCGCCCAGATCATCGACATCAACATGGACGAGGCGATGCTCGATTCGCTGGCCGCCATGGACAAGTTCCTCAAACTGATCGCCTCCGAGCCGGACATTTCGCGCGTGCCGATCATGATCGACTCGTCGAAATGGGAGGTCATCGAAGCGGGCCTGAAGTGTATCCAGGGCAAGGGCATCGTCAATTCGATCTCGATGAAGGAAGGCGAAGCCAAGTTCATCGAGCAGGCCAAGCTGGCCCGCCGCTACGGTGCGGCGGTCATCGTCATGGCTTTCGACGAGAAGGGCCAGGCCGACACTTTTGCCCGCAAGACCGAGATTTCCAAGCGCGCCTACGACCTGCTGCTGAGCATCGGTTTCCCGGCTGAAGACATCATCTTCGACCCGAACATCTTCGCCATCGCCACCGGCATTCCGGAGCACGACAACTACGCGGTCGATTTCATCGAATCGGTGCGCTGGATCAAGCAGAACCTGCCGCACGCCCACATTTCCGGCGGCGTTTCCAACGTCTCGTTCAGCTTCCGCGGCAACGACCCGGTGCGTGAGGCGATCCACACGGTTTTCCTTTACCACGCGATCAAGAACGGCATGACCATGGGCATCGTCAATGCCGGCATGCTCGGCATCTACGACGATCTGGAACCTGAATTGCGCGAGAAGGTCGAGGATGTGGTGTTGAACCGCAATCCGAATGCTGGCGAAGCGCTGGTCGATTTCGCCCAGACGGTCAAGGAAGGCAAGGCCAAGGACACCGGCCCCGATCTGAGCTGGCGCGAGCAGTCCGTCGAGAAGCGTCTGGAACACGCGCTGATCAAGGGCATCACCGATTTCGTCGTGGCGGATACCGAGGAAGTGCGCGCCCAGCTCGAAGCTGAAGGCAAACCGCCGCTCGCCGTGATCGAAGGCCCGCTGATGGCCGGCATGAACCACGTCGGCGACCTGTTCGGCGCCGGCAAGATGTTCCTGCCGCAGGTGGTCAAATCGGCCCGCGTGATGAAACAGGCCGTCGCCCATCTGCTGCCCTACATCGAAGCGGAAAAGACCCGCACCGGCCTGGGCAGCAAGGGCAAGATCCTGATGGCGACGGTCAAGGGCGACGTGCACGACATCGGCAAGAACATCGTCGGCGTCGTGCTCGGCTGCAACGGCTACGACGTGATCGACCTCGGCGTCATGGTCTCCTGTGACAACATCCTGAAGGCGGCGCTCGAACACCGCGTCGACATCATCGGCCTGTCCGGCCTGATCACCCCGTCGCTCGAGGAAATGGCCCACGTCGCCAGCGAAATGCAGCGCCAGGGCATGAAGCAGCCGCTGCTGATCGGTGGCGCGACGACCAGCCGCGCCCACACCGCGATCAAGATCGCCCCCAATACCGAAGGTGCTGTCGTCTACGTGCCGGACGCCTCGCGCGCCGTCGGCGTCGCCACCAAGCTGCTCTCCACCGAGCAGCGCGATGGTTATATGGCTGAAATCGTCGCCGAATACGAGGCTGTTCGCGCCGAACACTCTGGTCGCAAGGGCGCGACGATGGTTACGCTGGCTGAAGCCCGCGCCAACCGTTTCACGTGGAACGAACCGTTTACACCGGTCAAGCCGAAAGAGCTCGGCCTGCAGACGCTCAACCCGAGCTTGAGCGATCTGGCGCTACTGATCGACTGGACACCGTTCTTCCAAAGCTGGGATCTGGCCGGTCGCTATCCGGCCATTCTCGACAACGAAACGGTCGGCGAAACCGCTCGCCAGTTGTTCGCCGATGCCAAGGAAATGCTCGGCAAGATCATCAACGAGAACTGGCTGAGCGCCCGTGCCGTCTTCGGCCTTTACCCGGCCAAGGCGGAGAACGAAGACATCATCATCTACAGCGACGAAAGCCGGACGACTGAACTGACCCGCTGGGTGGGCCTGCGCCAGCAACACAAGCAGCCAAAGGGTCGCTTCAACATGGCGCTGGCTGATTTTATTGGTGAAAACGATTATGTCGGCGCCTTTGCCGTCACCGCCGGCCACCGCATCGAAGAGCGTGTCGCTGCATTTGAAGCCGCCCACGACGACTACTCCGCGATCATGCTCAAGTCGCTGGCCGACCGTCTGGCCGAAGCCGCCGCTGAATGGCTGCACCTGCAAGTACGTACCCAATACTGGGGCTACGCCCACGATGAAACCTTCACCAACGCCGAACTGATTGCCGAGCAATACAAAGGTATCCGTCCCGCCCCCGGCTACCCGGCTTGTCCGGACCACACCGCCAAGCGCGAGTTGTTCGCCCTGCTCGATGCCCCGGCCAACGCCGGCATGCAGCTGACCGAGTCCTGCGCGATGACCCCGGCTGCGGCAGTATCCGGCTTCTACATTGCTCACCCGGCAGCGGCCTATTTCGCCATTCCGAAAATCGGGCGCGATCAACTGGAAGATTGGGCTGCCCGCAAGGGCATGTCACTCAAGGATGCCGAGTACTGGCTGGCACCCTTGCTGTAATGGCTGGTCGCGGCGCACCTATGGTTCGTCGCGATCTTCCCTGAAGCCATATTCCTCAGCCGGATAAGCCTGCCACCGGCTGTCGCCCGTGAGTTCCAGCACCTGCTTGTGATACTTGAGGATGGCTGGACGATGCGTGACGCTAACCAGGGTCGTTTTCATTTCCTGAAGCAGCCGATAGAGGGCATCCTCGTTGGCGTTGTCCAGCGCACTGGTTGCTTCGTCGAGAATGGCGAAACGTGGCTTGCTGATCAGGATGCGGGCAAAAGCCAGGCGCTGCTGCTCGCCAACCGAGAGCACCTTCTGCCAGTCCATTTCCACATCCAGCCCCCCAAAACGGTTGGCCAGATCGGGCAGGTTGACCCGCTCCAGCACCTTCAGCAACTGAGCATCGGCAATCGACCGCTCCTTGTGCGGATAAAGCAGCTGGCTGCGCAAGGTGCCGAGCAGCATGTAGGGCTGTTGGGGTAGGAACAGGATGTCGTTCGGCTGCGGCCGGTAGATGGTGCCACTACCGGCATACCAGAGTCCGGCGATGGCGCGCAGCAAGGAACTTTTACCGCTACCGCTCTCGCCGACAATCATCAGCCCCTCGCCTGGCTTGACCGCCAGCGACAGATCGCGAATCAGGGTCCGTTCGTAGTTCGGCGTCTGCAGGGTGAGGTTTTCCAGGGTCAGATGCGACGCATCCACCGACAAAATGGTACTGCCCCTGCCGACATGGCCCGCCGGATGGCCGGGCAGAAAGCGGGCCAGGGCATCGAGACGCTCGATACCGGCCGCAAAGCGACTCAGGCTTTCAAAATTCTCGACGATCAGTGAAAAGGCGCTGAGTATCGCAGCAAAAGCACCGGCCGCCTGTATCGCCCGGCCAACCTCCAGCTCACCCGAGAGTACTCGCGAGGCAATGATGGCACTGGGCAGCACGATGGTCATCAGGCCATAGGCGTGCTGGAAGAAATTGAGTCCCATCTGGCTGCGGATCAGGCGCTTGAAGTTCTTGAAAGCAGCAGCAAAGCGCTGCCTGACCTGTTGCAGTTCCTGCGCCTCGCCCCGGTACAAGGCAATCGATTCGGCGTTTTCACGGACACGCACCAGACTGAAACGAAAATCCGCCTCCCGCCGCAACTGATGGAAGTTCAGGTTCATCAGCCGGTTGCCGAAGACCAGGATCGTAATCAGCGTCCCCCCAATGGCGTAGAAAATCAGGAAATAGACCAGTTCATGGGAAATCGACCATAGCACGCGGCTAAAGGCGGCCAGTTGCAGGATGGACCCAATGAAGATCAGCAGGAAATACAGCGAACGCTGGGTGAAGGTATTGATATCTTCGGCCACCCGCTGGTCCGGGTTGTCGATTCCGGCATTGGCATTCAATTCATAGAAATGCCGGTGGCTGAAATAGCTTTCCAGAAAGTGGTGGGTCAGCCAGCGCCGCCAGTGGATACCGAGTGTGTCCCGAACAAAGTAATACAGGGTGTAGATCGGCACCGCCGCAACCAGCAAGCCCAGACAGAACTTGATCGAATTCCAGAAACGCTCTTCGTCGCGGGCAGCGAGTGCGGAAGTGAACTCCCCGGTCTGCTCGTTGAACAGCACGGCAAACTTGGTTTGCCCCAACAACAGCAGAATCAGCAGCGCCAGCAGCCCCCAGGCTTTCAGTCGTTCGTCCTGGCGCCAATATGGCGAGGCTATGGCCCAGAATCGCTGCCAGAGGTGTCGGTCGGCCGGCTTCATTATCTTGTCGCCATGATGTTGTCCGGGGAGCCGAAAATCGGTCGCCACGTAGTGATCATGTTTTACTCCCCGGCCGCTGCCTGGGTCAAGCACCGATCTTCTCCCTGCCCGCCATAAACCAACAAGCAACTCCAAACCAGGTCAAAAATCGACGAAAATCCTGCCTATGAATCCCAGCACCAACGTCGACCTCACTCCATTCAACACCCTCGCCCTCCCCGGCCGCGCAGCGCGCTATCAAAAAATCACCGCGCCCGAGGCGTTGACCGCGCCCGAGCTGGTCAAGGAAAAACGCTTCGTTCTCGGCGGTGGTAGCAATCTGGTGTTGACCGGCGATTTCGATGGCCTGCTGCTGCACATGGCCATCCCCGGCAAACGACTGGTCAAGGAAGATGCCGAGGCGTGGTTTATCGAAGCCGGCGCCGGCGAGAACTGGCATGACTTCGTGCAATGGACACTGACCCGAGGCTGGCCGGGCCTGGAAAACCTGAGCCTGATTCCCGGCACGGTTGGCGCCGCACCGATCCAGAATATTGGGGCCTACGGCCTGGAAGTCGCCGATTGCCTGCATTCGGTCACCGGCTGGGATTTTGAAAAAAAAGCGCTGCTGACGATTGATCGGGGCGATTGCCGTTTCGCTTACCGCGACAGCCTGTTCAAGCAGCAAGGCTGGCATTTGAACGGCCGGATCGCGATCACCTCGGTGATTTTTCGCCTGGCCAAGGCCTGGCAGCCGAACATGCGCTACGCCGACATCGCTCAGGAACTGGCGACACGAGAAATTGCCGCGCCAAGCGCTCAGGACATCGCCACGGCAGTCATCGCCGTCCGCCAGCGCAAGCTGCCCGATCCGGCCGTGACCCCCAATGCCGGCAGCTTCTTTCACAATCCGGTCGTTGAAGCCGTACTGGCTGAAGCCTTGGCCGACGCTTACCCGACACTACCCCGCTACCCGCAGCCCGATGGCCGGGTCAAACTGGCCGCCGGCTGGCTGATCGAACAGGCCGGCTGGAAGGGCAAGGCGCTTGGCCCGGTCGGCATGTACGAAAAACAGGCACTGGTATTGGTCAATCGCGGCGGCGCCACAGGCCAGGATGTGGTGCGAACCATGGCTGCCGTACAGGCTGCCGTGCGGGAGAAATTCGCGGTCGAGCTGACGCCGGAACCGATATTTCTCTGAAGCAACTTATTCAGCGGGTGTGTCGCTTGCCTTGACGAACAGGCAGGCCGCGATGCCGGTGGCCACGGCATCGGCCATGCGCGCCTGGCGCGCAGGATCAAGCAACTCCAGCTCTTCGTCGCGATGCTTGATGACCCCGGCCTCGAACAGCACGGCCGGCAAGGTCGTCCGGTAAAGCACGACCAGATTGTCGTAATACCAGACACCATTCTCGGCATCGGCCGGGACATGCTTGCGGGCATGCCAGTCGGACGGCACAAAGCCGGCGCGGCGCATCATGGCGCCGATCGTCGAGGCGCAACGCAGGCTGGTTTCGAGATCCGGGTTCTGCGCCGAAACGAAGAGGCCGAAACCGCGCTTGACCTCGGTATAGCGCAACGGCTGACCGTTCCACTCCCAGTTAAGCAGCCACGGCTCGCCGACCGAGTCGTGATGAATGGCGATGAAGAAATCGCTGCCGATCGCCGCGGCCGGACGAGCGGCCAGACTGCCGATCTTGCCGTCGAAATTGACTTCCAGAACACCTAGCTCATGCTCGCGCAACGTTGCCGCCAGTCGCCCGGCAAAGTCCCGATTGAACTCGAATTCTGTTCGCCCACGGGCGCTGATCGCCCCCGTATCCTTGCCGCCATGGCCGACATCCACCGCAACCAGCGGTGGCGCGGCGATCACTGCCGTCGCCATCAGGAAGAAGGGTGATATCAGGAAGCGGACAAAACTCATGCACGAATTATCGCGGCAAATTAAGATATTTGCCCCAGCCCTGCCTTGCTCCTGATTTCCTGACCATGCCCAAGCTCACCGCTTTTTCGACCACCACCCCACCCCCATCCTATGACCGGCCCAGGCCGGACCGCCTGGTCAAGGGCAATCCGCTGCGCACCACCTGGGAACATTTCCTGACCGAAAACGGCGATCTGTCGGCCGGCATCTGGTCCTGCGAACCCGGCGCCTGGAATATCGCCTTTGCCCCAGGAAAAGATGAATTCTTCTGCATCATCGAGGGCCGTCTGCGGATCACCGACAGCGACCAGCAAGCCAGCGAATTCGGCCCCGGGGATGCCTGCATCATTCCAGCCGGCTTCACAGGCACCTTCGAAGTTCTCGAAGCCGTCCGCAAACACTAT
>JAGTRV010000198.1 GCA_018262245.1 Pseudomonadota bacterium
AAAAGCCATGCTTAACGCCGACCAAGCCGAACTGGATAAATTTGGTGAACTTGCCCACCGCTGGTGGGATCCGAACAGCGAATTCAAGCCGCTGCACGATATCAACCCGCTCCGTATCGACTGGATCGATCAGGCGATCAGTCTGGCTGGCAAACGCGTTCTGGACGTTGGCTGTGGTGGAGGCCTGCTGTCTGAAGGCATGGCTGTTCGTGGCGCCAATGTGACTGGCATTGACCTCTCCGAGAAGCCATTGGGCGTGGCCAAGCTCCACCTGCTGGAAACCGGCCAGAAGGTCGATTACCGCAAGATTTCCGTCGAGGAACTGGCCGAACAGATGCCCGGTGAATTTGATGCTGTCACCTGCCTGGAAATGCTCGAACACGTTCCCAATCCATCCAGCGTCATCACGGCCTGCGCCCGCCTGGTCAAGCCGGGTGGCCAGGTTTTCCTGTCCACGCTCAACCGTAACCCGAAATCCTACCTGTTTGCAGTCATCGGGGCCGAGTACGTGCTGCAGATGCTGCCCAAGGGAACGCACGATTACGCCAGGTTCATCAAGCCATCAGAGCTCGCCCGCTGGGCGAAGATGGCCAACCTTGAACCTGAAGAACTTGTCGGCATGAGCTACAACCCACTGACCAAGAAGTACTCACTCGGCAAAGACACCAGCGTCAATTACCTGATGCGCACCATCCGGCATGTTTGAGGCTGTTCTGTTCGACCTGGACGGCACCTTGGCCGACACGGCGCCCGACCTGGGCGAGTCGGTCAACATTCTGCTGCTGGAGGAAGGACGACTGCAGATTCCGCTTGAAACCCTGCGCCCCTTCACGTCGCAGGGCGTTCGTGGCCTGCTAAAGGCTGCCTTTAGCATCGATGTTGCACATTCTGCCTACGAACGCCTGTCGCAACGCTTTCTCGCCATTTACGCAGAGCGCTTGTGCCATGCCACCCGGCTGTTCGATGAAATTCCGGAATTGCTGGATGCGCTGGAGCAGATGAGTCTGACCTGGGGGATCGTCACCAACAAACGGATGCGCTTTACCGACCCTTTAGTCGAATTGCTGCAACTCACCCCTCGTACCACCTGTGTCGTCAGCGGCGACACGACGGCCGAAGCCAAGCCTTCACCATTGCCCATCCTGCATGCCTGCCAACTGCTGAACTGCCGGCCGGAGCGCACACTCTACGTTGGCGATGACCGGCGCGACATCGTCGCCGGCAACGCAGCCGGTTGCAAGACAGTGGCTGTTTCCTATGGCTACCTTGGCGATAGCGGGCCACTACACACTTGGGGCGCCGATCTGATCATCGACCGGCCAAGCGAGTTGGCGGAATACCTCGCTAGACACGCCGGGCCGAAATAAGCAGGTTGCGCGGCGTTAATTTTCGTTCGCAAAAACTGCCCAAAGCGACTGCGTAGCCTCGCTGTTCAAGATATTCCGCCAGATCGAGCGCTAACCAGACTTCGATGGCTCGGCGAAAGGCGTGGCGAACGATCGACAGGCGCATCAGGTCATGGCGCCGTTGCCAGCCCTGAGCCTCAAACTCATCAGCGACACCGGCCGAGGGAAGAGCCAGCCCTTCCCGTTCTGCCATCTTGACCAGAAATTCGGCAAATTCCGCGCGCATCCAGATGTCGGGCACCGGCTTGAATGTCCGGTAAGCATCACCGGACACCTGCCGACGCCAGGCGTCAAAACCAAGCTTCCAGGCCATTGCCCGATCCCGCTTGCGGGTCTCTCGAGGCGAGGCGGTGACCGTCTCGGTGACCGCCAGACGGGTATCGTCCCGACTCAGAGACAACTGCAGGCCACCAGAAAGCGGCTGGTAGCGCTCGGCAACCCCTCGGTAATAGCAGCATGGCGCTACGTCAAAACAATCAACGGACTTTGCGGCCCCCTGTTGAATCAGGCGTCGATGCAGCTCCCCGCAGGCATGCAGCGCCACCGCGTGTTGCCCGGATTGTGGCCAAGTCGCCGTTTCCATCGCATCGGCAGCGACAAATTCCTGCATCACCCCAGCGCGATGCGCCAAGAAGGAACCGGAATCGCACAGACCAGCATCGATTTCGAGTGTATGCACCGGCGTCTGCCAGGTCAGCGCCAGAAGACGGCCGAGATGCCCCTTACCGCCACACCAATCAAGAACCGGCTGACCACAATTGACAGTGGCCGCAGCAAAAGCCTCGATCTGCTCGCGCTTGCGGCCCGGAATTTCCCAAGCCCAATGCTTTGCCCGCTCAGCCAGCGCTTGCTGCGGCATGGCCGGCAACTCGCTCAGCGCGGCGATGGCAGCAACTCCAGGCACGTGTTTGGCCAAAAGATTCAGCGCGGCAGGCAAATCATCATTAAGACCGGCAACCAACGCTTCCGGCAGCGCCAGCAACTCATCGGTCAGCGCCGGCCATTGCTCGCACCAGGCCGGACGGATTTCACGAAAGGGCTGTGGATGCCAAAGATCACGGAAGTTCAGCAGCCCTGCATCAAGTTCCTGCTGACGCTCAGCCAGTCTCACTTGACGGCTGCCCGGCGCTCGCGCCGCCGATAGCCAATCACGGCAGGCACAATAGCCATGACCAGCACCAGCAAGCCCAGCCCAAGCGGCCAGAACACCGGACTGTTCCAGTCTCGCCGAGCCGTCGCCCGATCGACAACATCAATGCGCTGATATTTCAGGATATTGTTGCCGACATCATTCGGCTTGCGGTTTTTCAACCAGCGATGACCCAAGGTATAGCTCTTCGGATGCAGGCCGAACACCCACGGTGCATCGTGATGCAGGATGCGATTCATCTGGCGGACGATGCCGAGGCGCTCCGGGGTGTTGTCCATGTTTTTCATACGGACAAACAAGCGGTCGAATTCCGGATTGGCGTAGTTGGACGCATTTTCCCCTCCCTTGGCGACCTTACCTTCATTGCCATCGAGCAGAAAGAAGAAGTTTTCCGGGTCCGGATAATCGGCATTCCAGCCCAGGTAGTAAAGCTGGACGTTGCCTTTGCGAATCTTGTCCTGGAAACGGTTGAAGTCGCTCGAGCGGATGACCAGTTGCACGTCGATTTTGGCGAACTGCCGGGTCAGCCAGTCGAGGCGTGACTTTTCCCCCATCCCGCCACTGGTGGTATCAAGATAGACGACCAGCGGCTCGCCGGTTTTCTCATCGCGACCATTCGGATACCCCGCTTCTGCGATCAGTTTTTTTGCCACCTCAACCGGTTTGCGTTTTGGCTGACCATCAATCCAGTCATAAACCGTATTGTCGATACCCTGCTCGCCCGACTCATAGCCGAAGATACCCGGCGGCAGTGGACTCTGCGCCGCAATGCCGCGGCCGTTCTGGAAAATGGAAATATATTCTTCCTGATCGATGGCGATCGAAATGGCCTGCCGCAGCTTGGTCGACCTTGGCGATAAGCCGCCGATGACCGGGTCGAGCATATTGAAACCCATGTAGAAGGTCGAAGACTTGACCGAAGTGAGCAGGCGGATGCCCTTGTCGCGCATCTCGTCAGTCAGCGCCACATCGCCGCCGACATTGACGCGCACGGCCTGGTCGAAGCTGTCCGAAGAAATCCCCGAGGCATCGTAGTAACCCTGCAGGAACTTGTTCCAGTACGGGATCGCCTCCTTCTCGCGGGTGAAGATGGCCTGATCGATGAAGGGCAGCGCTTTGCCGCAATCATTCAGCAGCCCGGCCTCTCGGTCACCGGCCTCCCCTTCACAGGGATAGGCCTGGCCATGGAAATTCGGATTACGCGACAGCACCATGCGGCGATTCGGATCATTCTCACTGAGCAGGTAAGGCCCCGTACCCACCGGCCACCAGTCCAGCGTCAGATTCTTCACCGCCATGCCCGGCTGGGCAAAGAAGCGGTCAGCCTCGCGCGGCACAGGGGCGAAGAATGGCATGGCCAACCAATAAAGGAACTGCGGGTACTTGCCCTTGATGCGAATACGCCAGGTGCGGCTATCCACCTTCTCGACACCGGCCAGCGGAAAGGTATCAAGATCGAGCCATTCGTCCGCCGGTTTGTCCTTGGCCGCTTTCTGAAGATTTTCGCCGAGTTCTTTCAGGCCAACAATCTTGTCGGCCATCATGCCAAAAATCGGCGAATGCAGGCGCGGATGGGCCAGGCGCTTGATCTGGTAGATGTAGTCGTCGGCGGTCAGTTCACGGGTACCGGTCGACGGAAAATCAGCTACCGTCTGCCGGCCATCCGCCTGATTTTTGCCCCCGAATACCGGTTGACCATTGGCATCGACAGCAAAGGCCGGGTGCGGTTGAAAACGGATACCCGGCTTCAGTTTCAGTTCGTAGACGCTCTCGGCAATACGCTCGACAGGCGCATCGTGCGGCAACTCCCGGCCGGCCGCATCGAAAACGCGAGGTACAGGCACCTGCTCGACCGTCGATGGGATCAGTTCGTACGGCCGCTTCAGGTAGTGGTATTGCAGTGGCGGTTCATAGATCTGCGCGGTAAAAGCGATCTCGTCCTCCGTGTAGGACTGCGCCGGATCAAGATGCTTCGGGCGATCGGTAAAAGCCGTGTAGAGGATGTTGCGGCCCGCATCGGCAATCGGATATGGATCGTTCCACGCCTGCCCGCATCCGGACAGGGCGATGGCAACAGTGAGACCGGCACAGATTTTTCGCATGGCACGCAGTTTAGCAAATGCCCGCGACAGCGCTTGACCAGCCCGATGAGAATTGCCCACAATGGCTCAAACACCACAACACAGAGGCATCCGCATGCTCGATACAAAAACCCCCGACTTCTCCCTGCCCGCCACCAGCGGCACAACCTTCAACCTGGCCGCACAGGCCGGCAAGATTGTAGTCATCTATTTCTATCCAAAGGACAGCACCCCTGGCTGCACCACGCAAGGGCAGAATTTCCGCGACCTCCACGATCAGTTTGCCGCTGCAAACGCAGTCGTTCTCGGTATCTCCCGGGACAGCCTGAAGTCACATGAAAACTTCAAGGCCAAGCAGGAATTCCCGTTTGAACTCGGTTCGGATGCCGATGAAGCCGTCTGTAACCTGTTCTCTGTCATGAAAATGAAAAACATGTATGGGAAACAAGTCCGTGGCATAGAACGGAGCACTTTCGTCATCGACCGCAACGGCGTGCTGCGCCGCGAATGGCGCGGTGTCAAAGTGCCCGGCCACGTCCAGGAAGTGCTCGATTTCGTCAAAACCCTTTAACCCCTTTTCCCACCCCGACCAAAGGCCCACTCCATGCCGCGCAAGCCCGCTGCCACAAAGAAGCCCGCCGTTACCAAGATTTTCGTTCTCGATACCAACGTGCTGATGCACGATCCCAGTTGCCTGTTCCGCTTCGAGGAACACGACATTTTCATCCCGATCATGACACTGGAGGAACTCGACAACCACAAGAAGGGCATGACCGAAATTGCCCGCAACGCCCGCCAGGCCTCGCGCATGCTCGACGAAATGCTGGCCCATGATGAAGTCGACATCGACGAAGGCATCGACCTCTTCGGCCCTTCCAGCAAGCTGGCCAGCGGCCGCCTCTACCTGCAGACCGAGGCAATCAGCGCCGAACTGCCACAGGGCCTGCCGACCTCCAAGGTCGACAACCAGATTCTGTCAGTGGTCATCCACCTCCAGAAGAAATTTCCGAAACGCCCGGTCATCCTGGTGTCGAAAGACATCAACATGCGCATCAAATCGCGCGCCCTCAACCTATTGGCAGAGGATTACTT
>JAGTRV010000069.1 GCA_018262245.1 Pseudomonadota bacterium
TTTTATTTTCTGAGTAGGCCGTGATATATCGTTGAATATCTGCGGACGAGATGTTGTTTTTTACGGGCTCACTCCTGTCAGAAAAAAATATATAACTGAGCGCATCACTGCATGTCCATGTTGCGCTATTGAAGTTGATTGCTATGTTCATGAAATTCTCTTGGCGTTGAAAGCGTGCGGTACTGCCACGTTACGGCTAGTTGCTGTGTGATGCCGTAACCTCCTTTCCTCCCGATGTGCGTATAAATTTTGTCAGCGAACAGTGGTTTTTTCAAGAGCCATCCTCCCTTCCTCCCTTAAATATGGGTCGTCTACGAGAGGCTGGCGGACGGTGACAGCATATACATGCAAGCGCAGCGCTTCTTCGAAATGCACAAGCACAGCAACTGTGTTTTCCAAAGTAGTAGCTGACGCCTAACGCAGCGACATGTAGTGCCTGCAATTTGTATTGCAGAGTTCAGATTCATCACATCTAAGTTGGTGGAGCTGTAGTTGTCAAACAACCAAAAAACGCAACACTGCACCAAATTTTCTGCGCGCACATGAAATCGATTTGCTGCGAATTATGCGCAAAAACGCGGGAAAACTGGCGAATACAAAACTGTAAACAAATCGGTGCGATTGTTGATTTCTGTCGCATGCGTGTGTTTCAGATGAGATCTGTGTGGGTGACGAATTTTGCAAACTCTAATTTAATAAAGTTCGTAAGTCGTGAGGTTGTGTTGCAAGAGTGATGTTGAGTGCAAGCTAAGTGCAACCGTAAAAATGAAAGTTATGGTCGCGGTTTGTTACCGTGAAGATGTGCTTGTTGGCAAACAAACCAATGTGACGTCCTTGATATTTGATGTTTTGTCGCTGCAATTAGCGGTGCTGAAAAATACTCAAGTAACTGATACAACCTAATCACTTAATGATTCAACTGGATACTGTAAATAAATTACATCACCATCTACCTTGGTGAGCCAAACAATAAATAGGAAAAATTTGCTATGTCTGATTCAGTTGAAATTGCTATTAAAAATATTTGTCGCACTGATCTCAACAAAATTTCAGAGGCGCTA
Organism: Pseudomonadota bacterium; assembly: GCA_018262245.1. GTDB lineage: Bacteria > Pseudomonadota > Gammaproteobacteria > Burkholderiales > Rhodocyclaceae > Azonexus. Next base: position 1,062 of record JAGTRV010000069.1, read on the forward strand.
AAGTCCTCTGGTTTGTCTCTTGTTCCTGGCGGTGGTTTTTTTGCTCTCTCGCCATTGACGGAAGCGCAATACGTAGTAAAAATTGGAAATGTAAAAGGAGGCGATGGTTGTCTGTTAGCAAGTGTCAATGTTCCGGCCTGCACGGTTGGTAATAATGTTCTGATTCAAAATCGCGTCTGGTCGGCATGCCAGTTTGTGGTCGAGATGCTTCGCTATCAACTGACTTCGATTGGTGTCAAATCGTCGATCATCAACAAAATAAAGTTGCAGAATGTAGTTGTCACCGCAGTTACCTTGACCTATCTGTTTCGCTTCGAAAGTCATAAAGAGGCATTGCGTGCGCTGAGTGATCTTTCATTAAATGGCGAGCTGCTTTGGAATTTAAGTTGCAACCCGAAAAAAGAAAAGCCGGTTTACCGCGTTGGCGGTTCTGAAAATTTCACTGCTTATTTTCGTAGCCGGATGTTCAAGATTTCGGCATATGTAAAGAGCGGTCCAACGCCGCGAAGCTTTAGCAAATTCCCCGACGCAAACGTTGAAGAAATTATTTACGCGGAAGGTGAAAAAATTCTGCGCGTCGAGATTAAGTGTTTCGCTGCGCTGCTTGCAAAGAATAATTACTCATCACCTAGTGCATGGAAGAAAGTCGCAGGTGCTAAAAATCCATATCGCTTCGGAATGGAGTTGATCCGTGAGTATTTCAGATTAGATGAGCGGCTTCGTGAGCGACTGCCAAAGCAACGGGATATCGCTACTCTATCGGCATTGGATCGAGATGTTTTGGAATGGCATTTCAGTGGCAATGATGCTCGGCAGTATCCCGGTCTCGCAGGTAATCCAAAAAAACATTCAGCTTTGAAGGGGCGCATTCTGAGCGCGCTTCGGATCGATCTCTCGATTCCGTGGCTAATGCAAAAACGAATTCGCGGCTATCTGTCAGATAAGTTGACCTTCAGCAACCGTTATCGCGTTCCCGATGCATTACAAGATTATTCGTTCTGTCAAAAACAAGTGCGTGCCTTACTGCGCCACTTGGTAAAGCTAACTCCAGTTCAGGAATCCAATCGTAGCTTAGATAACGAAGAGTTGGATTTTGATATCGAGTTCGAGTAATCGATTGTCTCGCGGAAAGTATAAATAAAAGCGAATCAACTTTTGCATTCAATCAGCTGAACGTCGATTGCTTATCGTGCTTTTCTTCATTACAGGACGCGAGCGGCTCGCGTCCTGACTTCTCCGTGCATTGGCCGGAGGGTGAAAAACGGAAACTGTAAATAAAAGGGACATCGGCACATCGTTCGGTGTCTCTTAAGGAAAATATAATGTCTAACTCAACGAATCTCTATCAGCGAGCGCTAGTCAACTTTGATCAATTGCCGGGAAGTGCCTATGTTCGGTTGCCCGTCGTCCTTAGCCTCTTCCCCTGTTCGCGCGCGACCTTCTGGCGCTGGGTAAAAAGTGGGCGTGTACCAGCACCCAAGAAAATGGGTGATCGTATTTCCGTCTGGAGCGTCGATGAGATTCGCCAAACCCTCAAGAAGATTGAAACTGCGGAGTTGGTCAATGGTTCAAGTGCGAACTAGTCTGCTCGTTGTCGATCCAACCCACGATTTTAAAATTTAACGAATACCTAAGTGCGTATGATCATGATCGAGCTTGCCACGCCTTGTGTTGGGTGATGCTAGGTCGATAAAATCGAGGGCTATGACCCGTGCCATCGAACCTGCAACGCCCGGGCTCAATCGATTACGTGCAGCGATTGCGCTGATTCCAATCATAGAGTCAGGACTGGCTGATTCAAAAATTTCTCAGCAGCGAGCTGCGGAAATGACCCGGTTTTGCGAGTGGGCAGCTAATTGTTTCTCTGAGGGTGAGGAAGAGTCAAAGCTGCTTGCCGTACTAACGACAAAGCTTCTTCACTTGAAAAAAGTTATCGCGGCTGGCGCCTAAAATCAGCGAAAAAGCCCCGTCGGCATTAAATTGCCGAGCCTTACGGCACAGTTATAAAACGAGTTCTCGTAACTCTTTGCCCGCTTTGAAGTGCGGCACATATTTGCCAGCCACTGCAACCTTCTCTCCCGTTTTCGGATTCCGCGCGATCCGGGCTGGTCGATAGTTAAGTGCAAATGTCCCAAAGCCACGAATCTCTATCCGTCCCCCTTGGGCGAGCGAAGCGGAGATCGCGCCCAGAATTTCTCTCACGGCCAGATGCGCGTCCTGTTGGACAAGTTGAGGGAAGCGTTCGGCAATAGCGGTGACGAGTTCGGATCGGGTCATCTAGTGATTCTACTGAAATGTTCTTCATTGCCCAATCGACGAGGAGGAGCAACATCGATCGAAAACTTGAAAGGCTTGAAGATGGTGAAGCTGAACTTTTTCAATAAAGACTATTGGGTCGGGTATCACGCGACGCTGGGATACCTAATTTACGATCCACTACTGCAACATGCCGAACAAAAGAATTTGGTGCGCTTGTATATCGTTAAGCAGCGACGTTCATCATCCTTCGACAAAGCAGTAGTCAAAAAGCATCTTAAACGGATCACGGCAACTAGGCTCGATACCTGTCGACGATTGGCCGCACCATATGCCCGTGGGCGTACTCGGCAGCGATCGAGCTATTGTCATTATTGCCTCAGGGATTTGCGGACCACCGATTTCGGGGTTTGTGATCGCTGCGGTTGGATTCAGTGTCCATGTGGTGCCTGCGGTTGTAATCACCGCCCGAAAAAAATCTAGGGCCAGTGAATCACAAAGCTGACCAGAGAGCGTTGATGCCAGCGCTCCAGGCATCTGCTCAGCAGAGCAAGGGGGGCTGCGCCCTTCCAAGCCTTTCCTGAAGGCCTGTATCGCTAGGTCGCTGCCGAGCCATTGGGCGATTCCCAACCTCAATTCTGAAAACTGTAAAGAAATAGAGCCGGTAATCCTGCCGGCAAATTTTTTAGGAAAAAAATGATGGAATTAAATATTGGTCTTGTAAGTGTTTTGGTTGCCTCGGCTGCGAGTAGCGATGACCTCGATGATGTCCTGGTCGGGTGCAAAGTCCTCCATAAAGGCTTCGGTCTCGGGACGGTGCGCTCGATTGACGCAGTAACGAATCGTTGTCAGATTCAGCTGGATCGGCAGAATGTCTTGGTTGAGTGTTCGCTGCGGGAGTTTGCCGGGAAAGGTCGCAATTCGACTATCTATGTGAAGCCTGCGCCTGTCGCTGCGTAAGGTATTGCGGTAACAACTTGAGGCCGTCCGATGGGACGGCCTCATGTTGATTCAGCTTCCGCGACGATGAGAGCTCAAATTGATGAGTTACTCACGATAAGCACTTTTATCGCTAGTTGTGATCTCTCTGTTGATTGTTCACTCGGGGTACGACTACTCGACTCAGTTACCTGCCGTTGGTACCCCGAAGCAGCCAAAGGCCGGATTCGGCACTCAAGAGAGCGTCACGTAAAATGACATCGACCTAGGCTACGATAGTTTCCTAATTCTGTGTCTGCCCCTATGAGAAAATTGTCTGTAGAAAGCAGGATCGGCCGAATCGGCAAACATCTCTCACTGAAATGTAATTGTTCAGGCCGCGAGATCGAACAAGTTCTCGATATAGGCTTTTGAACTGCTACGGGCTCGGCGACGCGTGATTACATCGGCAATGACCTTCTGATCATCTCGGCGGGTTATTTGTGTGTGATGGTGCTGTTGCCGCTCTGTGCGTTCAAAATCGCACAAACTAATGGCGACGGAATTGCCGATATCTATGTTGCCATGAAAAATAATGTGTCGTTCTGTGGTCACGTAATTGCTGACTTCTGGGCCGAACCAGGACCACTCAGCCTGATCGATCAACTCGTGGAAGCTAGCGAAGTACATGAAGCCTGCGCCATTGAAATGAATAGAGGGACAAGGGCAGACCGAGATTGGTGCGTAGCTGTGTGTGGGCCGTGACCAGCGTTGGGCATCAGACTCTTGCCGCAACTCTGGTATGGCGCGGACTTGTTCAGCAAACTGAAAGCCCTCGGCCAGTTCACCGATATTATCAATACCGCTTACCTGGCTTCGGATGGCTGAGCTGTTGATCCCCGTTTTTTCCCGTGCAATGAAAACCGAAAGCATGTCCACAACGGCGCATAGGCCATCATTTACCGAAATTACGTGCTTGCTATAAAACTGCGTTCGGCTGACGCGGGACAGTGTGCTGCAAATTTCCACCAGATCATTTTCAATAACCGAATCAAGCATTGCCTGCCGTAGGCGGATCGAGCGAAAAGCCGGATAGACCCGGCGCAGGCGCGCATCGCGCAATTGCGAAATGACAACGCCTGCAGCTTGTTCGATCAACCTCCAGTGCCTGTCGCCGCACTCGGCCAACAGCCATTTCTCTGAGAGTCCGTTGAGAGAGAGTTGTGGCATGCCGATGCGATATCGCTCACTCAATTGCTGATGGTTGGGTGATACGGCGAACAGGGTGGAATCCTGCATGTCTGGCTCCTGGGAACGGGTTAATCAAACGCTCGGGCGGTCAGGCAGCCGCTTGCTGCGACACTAATGGGTCCATGCCAGTCTCGGCGAGACGCTTCGCCATGACTTGTGCCAGGTACTCCGCATCTTCCGCAATACCGAGGAAACGGCCCGAACCCCAAGTGTGCAACCACGGCAAACCCAAGAAATAGAGACCATTGACAGGCGAAACGCCACGCTCATATTCCGGACGGCCGCGACCATCAAAGGCCGGCAGGTGAATCCAGCTATAGTCGGGACGGAAGCCAATGGCCCAGATGATGGTGGTGATACCGGCGCTGTCACAATCGACGGATAGTGGGTCGGCATCGGTTGCCCAGACTTTCTCGAACGGCGCTTCGATGGGCGCATCAATGCCGGCTTTGGCGACGTACTTGTCGATATCGTTGCGGATACTTACATAGACACTGTCGGCATCGTCCAGATTCTTGGTCAGGTCGGGTAGGAACTCGAGGGTGGTGCCCTTAATATTGTTCATGCTGCCGTAAAGACAAACGCCCTGGTTAGCAAATTTGCGCAAGTCGATTTCGTGCCCGCCATCGCGCCCGCTGAAATAGTGATTGGTCGATTCACGGGCCTTCACACCGAGTGGGTGCGTTTCCACGGTGGTGTTGTAGTAGCCCATGTCCATTAGCCACTCGGTGACTTCGCGGCCGCGATAAACACGCGGGGCGCGCGGCGCCGGACCAACGCAAAGGTGTACCTTGCGTCCGGCCAGATGTAGATCCTCCATTATCTGTACGCCGGATTGACCAGAGCCGACGACCAAGACCTCACCTTCAGGCAGCGATTGCGGATTGCGGTAATCGACAGAATGAATTTGCGTGATGTGCTTGGGTAGGCTGTGGGCGTAAGCTGGCACGATGGGAATGTCGTAGCCACCCGTCGCGACCACAACATGATCGGTTGAAAACTGACCGACGCTGGTCACTACGTCGAACTTGCCATCTAGTGTGCGCGAGACCTGCTGGACGCTGACACCTTCGACGATCGGCGGCGCCTCTTTTTTGGCGAAGGCTTCAACGTAGTCGACGATCTCGTCTTTGAGCATGAAGCCACGGGGCTCTTCGCCCGAGTAGGGAAAATCGGGCAGGCGGCATTGCCAGTTTGGGGTAACCAAGCAGAAGGTATCCCAGCGCTCGACAGCCCAGGAGTGGGCGACCCGTTTTTTCTCGAAAATGATGTGGTCGACGCCCAGTTTTTTCAGAAAGTGGCTGGTAGACAGCCCAGCCTGGCCACCACCGACGATCACAACAGGATAATGGGTGCGGGAAAGCAATTCGGTGGATTGAGGAAAGAGGGTTTTCATGACAACTCCTTGGGGTGGGATTGAAGGCTTTTAGCGGCTGCCGGATTTGAAGGATTGAACGGAGACAACGGCGTCAGGCTGTTCTTCAAATTGACGGGCGTGTTCGTGGATGCGCCCTAATTGATCCATGGCGCTTGAGCAGAAGTAGCCGTACTTCTTCTGGACACGTTCGCTGGCTTCGTTGAGTGCCTGGTCGCAGCGGCCGACGAAGTCCGACAAGGGGTAGGTTTCGCCGGGCTTCAAGAAGTCCCCGATGACCAGCGACGGGGAATAGCAATTTTCTTCAGCGCCGTCGGGCCAACGGATCTGGAAATACATTTCAGGCATAGCGATACTCCTGGGATGGGTAGAAGTGGGAAGTTGAGGCGAGAAAGGCACGGTAGGCATCAAGGTGGTTTTGGGCACAGGAATGCCAGTCGTGCTGGCGAGCGATCTCGCTGCCGCGGACAGCCAGATGGCGGCGCAAACCGGGAAGCAGAGAACGCCCCATGGCGTAGGCAATGGCTTCCGAATCAGTGGGATCAGCCCACAGGCAGTCTTGGCGCCCGAGGAAATCGGTGAAGGGTTTGATGTCGGAGACGACGACTGGCTGGCCGCTGGCCATTGCCTCTATGATCGCCAAGCCAAAACCCTCGACGAGCGATGGAAATACGAGGGTATGGGCTAGGCGATAGAGGGCCGGCATTTCTGCATCGTCGATGATGCCAGCGATGACGATGTCGGCGCCGGTGGCTGGTGGCCGATCGAGTGCTGTGAGCATCTTCACTTGCAGGCCGGCGGTGGCTGCTTCGCCCAGAAATTGCTGCTGGTAGTCGCTGTGATCGAGAAGGCTGGCGCCGCCGGCGATTAGCAGTTGGGCTTCTGGTATTGAGCTGCGCAGGCGAACAAAGGCACGCAGAGTGGCTACGGTATTCTTGCGCGCCTCGATGCCGCCCACTGCCAGGAAGACTGGACCGTCGCCAAGACCAAGACGTTGCCTGAGTAGATCGTCGGCTACCGTTGCTTGGGGTTGGAAACGCTCCAGATTGACCCCGTTACCGACCACCGGCACCTCTCGGCCAAAGCGCGCCGCCAATTTTCCGGCCCAGGTTGGGCTCACGCTCAGGAGCTGGCCAGCCTGACGGATGGAGCGTTCCTCAAGGGTGTCGAGCAGCGGGTCACCGTAGGAATCTTCGAGATGGTGCACGGTGCGCAGGTAACCGGAAATTCGACCGGCTTGTTGCAAGGTAAGAAGGGCGTTGGCTCCGATCCCATCGTGGGCGTGAAAGATATCGAAATCGGCGTGACCTGGGCATTCGAACCAGCGGCTAAAGAGCTCAATGCGGCGCTGAACCAGGGTTCGCAGATTCTTCGATATCACGTCGTCTGGGATCAGACGGACCTGGCAGCGGGGGCTGCGAAAGAGTCGACTACCGGCCCTTGCCGGGGCGTGCACCGTCACGTCGTGGCCGAGTGTGACCAAGGCATCGGCCAGTTCCAGGCAATGCACCACGCCACCCCGTGGGTTGATCGAGTGGGTCAGCAGGGCGATGCGGAGAGCTTTGTCAGTAATCGGCATGATGGCTTCCTATCGCGTGGCGATCAATGCCCATCAGGCGCTCGTTGCCGAGATCCCAAAAGACGCCGTCTTCCTCGCCAGTCGCTCCGTCCAGTGTGACTTCGAGACGTTGGCTAGCATTGAATTTGCCGATCTCGGCAGCAGCCAGACCGCGGGCCTCGAACTGCGCCAGCAAGGGCGCTACGGATGCGGCCGGGCAGGCCAGCAAATAGCCGAAGCTTGGGAAGGAGCGCAGCCATCGTGCCAGATCGATCTCTGCCGGGCGTGGCACCGCCGACAGTTCGAGGCGGGCACCAACACCGGAACACTCCATGAGCATCAGGGTGGTGCCGAGCAGCCCGGCCTGGCTGATATCCTTGGCGGCGTGGGCCAAGCCGGATTCAGCAATGGCCGGCAACAGTGCGAGATCGCCGCGCAGGCGTTCAGCCGGGGCGCTGGTTGCCGCATCCCAGTTATCGAAAGGTTCGCGATAGGCACCGCGCAGGTCGATGACAGCAACCAAGCAGTCACCAGGGCGAGCCGCGAAACTGCTGAGTTGAACCTTGGCTTCACCGAGTATAGCGACGGCCAATTGCCCCTGCTGGCAGCGGGTATTGGTATGGCCACCGACGATCGGCACGCCATAGGTGCGCGCCGCCGCCTGCAGACCTTCCATGAGGGCGGCAGCCTGAGCGTCACCGGCGCTCCACAGGGCATCGACCACAGCAAGTGGACGACCGCCCATGGCGGCAATGTCGCTGAGATTGACCATAACCCCGCACCAGCCGGCAAACCACGCATCGTGTGCGACAAACTCATTGATAAAGCCCTCGATGGCCAGCAGAAGATTGCTGGCGCCGTGGGGGATGACAGCACAGTCGTCGCCGATCCAGGCCTCCTGGGCTGCAAAACCCTGCTTGCCGAGGATACCGATGACACCATTGATGTCCTGCTTGTGAGCAAGACCCTTGTGCTGACGCAGCGACGTGATCAGCGCATCGAGACTCATGACTGACCCCGACGCACTTCGACACACATTGCTTCATCTGCCGCAAAAGCCGGGTAGTGCTGCAAATCGGCTTGCATCAGGTGATGTGGCTGGCCATGCATTGTGATTTCGCGCACGGTCTGCCAGTGCAGGCGGCGGAACAAAGGCACGTTCGGTGCTTGGACCTGGGCGACGAAGCGCTCGCAACCGAGCGTGTTGGCGGTGCGTACGGCGAGCTGGATAAGAGCACCGCCAATCACGCCAACGCGGCGGAACTCGGCGGCAACGGCCAGTCGTGACCCCTGCCAGATGCGGTTTTCGAGTTGATGAATACGTACCGTTCCGACCACCGGCCCCCAGGCCTCACCTTCGGTCTCCGGCAGCGCCGGGCGGGCGACGAGGAGGATAGCGTGGTCGTCTGCCTGATCCCGATCATCGCCGACGAACAGCCCCTGCTCCGTGCAGAAGATGGCGCGGCGCAGCGACATAGCAGCCGTGGCGCCAGCCTCGTCAGCACGCTCGATACGATAATGGCGCGGTAACTGGACGCGTTGCAGCAGTCCGCTGCTTGGGGCGTTCATGCGCGGGCCTCGTAACTGGCAAGGGCTGAACAGGCTCCACATTTGCCGCAACCAGCCTTCATCGTTGCGGCGCTGATGCCGCCGTCGCGCAGCATGCCGGCGAGCGGCGCAAGTACGCCATCCATGAAGTCGGCGCTTGGGGTAGGGTGGCTTTCGAGCGGCGTGCCGGAAATGGGTACGAAAGGCACGACGAAGGGATAGACGCCGAGGTCGATGAGTTTTTCGCAGTGCTCAAGGATGGTTTCCCGGGTGTCACCCAAGCCGGCCAGGATGTAGGTGGATACTTGGCCGCGCCCGAATACCTCGACAGCGGCGGCGAAGGCTTCATCGTAGTAGGCGAGGGAAATACCGGCTTTGCCCGGCATCAGACGCTGGCGCAGAGACGGGGTGAGGACTTCGAGATGCATGCCCAAGGTGTCGACGCCGGCATCCTTGACGCGGCGAAACCAGGCGAAGTCCTCGGGCGGCTCGAACTGAGCCTGCAGAGGGAGGTCGACCGCCGTCCGGATCGCCGAAGCGCTTTCACACATCATCAGCGCTCCGCGATCCGCTGTCGGTGGGGTACCGGTGGTCATCACCATGTGCTTGACGCCATCAAGCAGTACGGCTGCGCGGGCGACTTCGGCCAGTTGCTCTGGCGTCTTGCGCAGGATGGTCCGGCCAGCCGCCAGCGACTGGCCGATGCTGCAGAAATGGCAGGTTTTGGTGCGACTCTGGTAGCGCGTACAAGATTGCAGCACCGTGGTCGCCAATACGTCGGTGCTGTGCAGTGTGGCGATTTGGCTGTACGGAATACCGTCAAGCGTCTGTAGGTTGTAGAAGCGGGCGCGGCGTGCAAATTTGATCTCCGTGATCTTTCGGCCATCACGGCTGATCGTCGCATTGCCTTCTGCATCCGGGCGCGATGCCACATAAGGCGACTGGAAGGCATTGCCAGAGACAATGGGGATCATCACCGGCCGACCATCGAGAATGACGGCCGTATGATCCGAAGGACCGGCGCCGCCGCGGCGGGCTTCGATGCCATGATGCGCACTGTCCAGGCGGAATCCCAATCCTTGCAAATCAGAGATCAGGTGCGGTGCTGGCTGAGCTGTCAGTGACATGGTTTGCTCCTGTTGGGGAAAGGGGAAGGCTGCTGTCAGCTGTATTTCGCATGGGCGTCTTTGCGCCCGTATCTGCGAGCAGTGAAAGCAATTCGGGGCGGGCGTAGTGTCCGACCGAGTCCATCATGCGTTTGCGTTTGTTGATCAGGGCCATGTCCAGGTCGGCGATCAGGATGCCCTCGCCTTCGCGGATCGGTTCGCCCAAGTAATTGCCTTCCGGCGTCACGATGGCAGTGTGGCAGCCGCCGCGCAGGGCACGCTGCAGGCCGGGGTCGGGGGTGATAGAAGCAATCTGCTCGTCGGTCAGCCAGCCCGTCGCATTGACTACGAAACAGCCGGATTCCAAGGCGTGATGACGGATGGTGACGGCAATTTGTTCCGCAAAGATTTCGCCGACCATCGAACCCGGGAACTGGCTGGCATGGATTTCCTCGTGCTGTGCCATCAGGGCGTAACGGGCCAGCGGGTTGTAATGTTCCCAGCAGGCTAACGCGCCGATCCGGCCGATGCCGGTTTCGACGACCTTGAGGCCGCTGCCGTCCCCTTGCCCCCAGACCATGCGCTCGTGATAGGTTGGTGTGATCTTGCGACGCTTGAGGATAATCTCGCCGGTTTCGTCGAAAATCAGTTGCGTGTTGTATAGAGAGCCATGGTCGCGCTCATTGATACCGAGCACGACGACCGCACCGGCTTTCCGTGCTGCCTCGCCTACCGCCCGGGTTACCGGGCCGGGTACAGTGACCGCCCACTCGTAGAGCTTGAGATGGGCAGGCCCCATCTTGACCGGCGGCTCGACGAAGGAAAAGTACGGGTAATAGGGGACGAAAGTTTCCGGAAAAACCACCATCTTGGCGCCCTTTTCTCCAGCCTCAAGGATGGTGCGGCAAACCTTGTCCACCGTTCCCATTGCGGATTCCAGGTCCGGGGCGATTTGTACTGCGGCAACGCGGATTACGCGGTTGGTCGTCATGCTCATCTCCTTTTGCTGGCCGTTACAGCGTCCAACTATTGATGACGAAGGCGTTGTCGCGCTTGTGCAGCAACTGGATATCCATGACGTCGAGCGGGCTGATCGGCCGGATGCCCGGGATCAAAGATGGTTCGCCATGGCCGTACAAAGCTTGCAACGCGAAACGGCAGGCGTAGACCTTGCCGCCTTCCTCGATAAATTTGGCGAGTTGCTTGTTCATGGCTAGGTGGCCCGGGAAGGCTTCGTCACCAATGCGAGGAAATCCGCGTTGCAGGCCCAAGGTGACTCCCGGTCCGTAGAGCAGAATTGAGGTTTCGAAACCCTTGCGGAGCAGGCGGGTGGCCTGGAGCAAATTGACCAGACCAATGGAGCCTTCGAAGGCTACTGTGTGAAAGGTTACGAGCGCCTTCTGGCCGGGCTCGGCCTTAACATCTTCAAAGACCTTTTCTTCGTAGTCGACGAAAAAATCACCAGCGGCATGGGGGGGGAGGGTCACAGCAGGCATGTCAATATCCTTAAAAATTAGGGTTGAATGCGCACTGCGATGAAGAGAGTGGTCTGTGCCAACCTGAAATCTGCTGCAGTGCGCAGAATCAATTTAGCAACAGACGTGCCATCAATTTCACTTAATTGTATGCATGCAATTAAGTGAAATTAAAACATCGGCTTAGCTGTTTTTGTTGAATGGCTGTTAGTGCAAGCTATTGAATTACGTGCATTTTAAATGCACCATTTGCAGTCAAGTGGTTGGTGCATGCGCACCGGCATTGTGCGCATATTGTATGCATACAATAAGTTAACAGGAGTGGTTTTAAGCCACCGCTCCTCCGTGTTCAGACGATTGCGGAATAGATTGCCGGTGGGTGCGACAAAGCGGAACCAACCAGTTCCATCGAGCTTAGTACCTCATCCCGGGTGGCTGCCCCGCCCAGGCAAATGCGCACTGCCTCAACGGCTGTACCGGAAACCAGGAAGGCATCGCTGGTCACGACGCCAATACCGCTGTTGCGCAAATAGGTGGCGAAGCTCACTCGGCTCCAGCCCTCAGGCAAGGGAAGCCATATATGAAACCCTTCCGGTGATGCTTGGTATGGTGTTCCCTGCAAGGCCTGAGCAACAAGAGCCTGACGAGCACGGGACTCATCACGAACAAAATTGAGCAGGCTTGTCGCTGTTCCATCAAAAATCCATTCAGTGGCAATGGCCTGCGACACCGGGGGAACCATGACCGATACTGCCCGCAGAATGGCGCTGATACGGGGTAGCTGACGGGGGCTTGGTAGGGCTAGGTAGGCCACCCGCAGACCCGCGCCAACTGTCTTTGACAAACCGCCGATGTAGTACGTTTGCTCTGGTAGCAGGCTGTAGAAACTGGGCGGCGGATTGTCGAGGAGCAAGCTGTAGGGGTCATCCTCAATAATTGGCACACCGAATCGGCGGGCTACCTCGGCAAGTGCTTCGCGTCGCGCCACGGAAAGGGTAATCGTGGTCGGGTTTTGCAGACTTGGATTGCAATAAAAGGCGGCGGGCCGGTTGTCGCGACAGGCTTGCTCGAATGCTTCAGGCAGCGTTCCCTCGTGGTCGCTGGCCAGGCCAATCATGCTGACACCATGCAGGGCTGCTAGTGCCCGAAAGCCGGGATAAGTAATATTGTCGCAGCAGATCCGCCCGCCGCTTCGATCTAGCAACATGCTCAAAAGCGCGTTGATAACGCTATGAGTCCCCGGGCAAACGAGAATTTTCTCGATATCAACGCTTATGCCGCGCAGCTTCAGCCATTGTTTTGCGGCTTCCTTGTCATCGCTATCGCCACCGAAGGGGTAGTAACGGAGCAAAGAGCCGACATCGGCCGTAGCGTTCCGGATGCCACGGCTCATCATCTCCAGCAACTTGGCATCACCCGGTTCCGGTGGATGGTTCATCGACATATCGACCAGCTTGCGACGCTGGGGGACGTGACGCAACCGGGGACAAGCATCAGCTTTGACAAAGGTGCCCTGGCCGACTCGCGCTTCAAGCAGGCCTCGCCGTTGGGCCTCACCATATGCTCGGCTGATGGTCGTGAAGTTCAGCCCAATTTCCTGAGCCAGTTGGCGCTGTGGTGGAAGTTGAGTGTTAGGTAGCAATCTCCCATCGCGGATATCGTTGGCGATGGCGTCGGCAATGGCTAGATAGGCAGCCTGATCTTTGGCTAACGTTTGCGGAATCCAGCTGAGTGTTTTGGTTGGCATGAGCGGGGCCAGAATTTGGAGTGGCATTAATTGTATGCATACAATCAGGCCGGGTCACCAATGTTTTGGCGCGAATCTCGTAGTAATACAAGGAGGATGCCCGACATCAATCGCTAGGCATTCGCTGGTGTAGCTATAAACAAAGGGCAGGGTCCGCAACCGGCAACCATCGAACCAGGCGTCGGCGACAAAATCCATGCTCCAGATGTCGTTGACTCCTGCCGACGGCTTCTTCGGCAACCGCAAATAGGCCGCCTTGTTCCGCTTTGGCCG
>JAGTRV010000014.1 GCA_018262245.1 Pseudomonadota bacterium
TCACGCTGGTCGATCAGGTAAACGCGCTCTTGCGCAACAGCGGAGAAGCCGATGCCAGCCAGCAGGGCCAGAACCAGAGATTTCTTGACGATATTCATTTTTCAGCAGTCCCGGTAATTAATTAGGAAGGTGGAGCAATTCAAACACTACCAATTCTATTACGAATAGTCACACTTCAACCACTTGTCACGTACATCGCAAGGACTTTATCTCAAGTAACATGCCTAGTCCGGCGACATAATCGTCTCACCATGGCACCGACAAAATGATCAAAAAACTGCGCGCCTGCCTCTACTGGTTTCTCGGTAAAACCGCCCCCCTCGGCAACCCGATTGCCAATGCGCTTGAGCGCTTCCGCGATGCCGAGGCCGATACGCTGGAGCTGACCCGGCAGCTGGTTGCCGTGCTGCGCCCGCAGAATCGGCGCGACCACGCCGCACCGGAACGCTATCTGGCCATGCTTGAGCAGCTGGAATCCGATGCCAGCCTGCGTGCGGCATTTCGCGGGCATATCGTGCATTTCATCGCCACCCGCCGGCTGGTCACCTTTTTCACCGAGAGCGGCATCCTGCCCGGCACCGGCTTCTTTTCGGAATGGTGGCGCATCCTGGGCAGCCGCCTGCTGCCCGAGGTTCCCGATGAAAGGCGGCTCAAGGACTGCCTGCACGTCATTTACGACCGGGCCAGCGACTGGCGCTGGCTGGAGGACATCCCGGCCGAGGCCTCGCAACGCTTCTGGGAACTGATCGCGCCGGCCGAGGAATTACGCACCATCGACTGGCGCAGCATTCAGGAGCAGATGCTCGATGGCATGCTGCTGCTCGCCCACCGGGTCAGCGGTCTGGGCGTGGAAAGCGAGCTGATGCGCGCTTCGCCCAATTTCGACGACGACACGCCACGTTTCGTCGCCCTGTCGGCCGAGGCGCTTGATTTCGTCAATGCCTTCCGCGCCGCGCTGAACGATCCCGAACAAACCCCGGATGACGGCAGCCAGTTGCTGGTCATCGCCGACCAGTGCCAGGACACCCTGCAGCGGATACGCAAGCGGGCGCTGACGATCGGCACCAGTCTGCATCTGTCCTATCTGCTGACCCGCAGCGAGCAAAGTCTCGAACGCCTGCGCGACCTCGCCGCCATTCTGACAGCCGGCGAGCAATCGACCGCCCGGGGCGAAGCCATCCAGGCCTGGGTTGAATTTGCCCACGCCGCTTTCCTGGCCGAAAACCGCCGCAACAGCCTGCGCTTCTACATCGGCCAGCTGTCACATCTGCTCGCCGTACGCGTCACCGAAAATGCCGCCCGCTCCGGCGAGCACTACATCTGCGACACACCCGCCGACTATGGCCGGATGTGGCGTTCGGCCGCTGGCGCCGGGGTGCTGATCAGCCTGATGGCGCTGCTCAAGATCAAGGCGGCGGCACTGCATGCGCCGCTGTTCGGCGAGGCCTTCATGTTCAGCATGATCTACGGCCTGGGTTTCGTCACCATCTTCCTGCTCGGCATGACGGTGGCGACCAAGCAGCCGGCGATGACCGCACAGACGCTGGCCAGCCTGATCGGCGATCTGAAATTGAACCGCAGCGCCGACCTCGAGCGCCTGGTCGACGTGATCGCCGCCGTCAGCCGCAGCCAGCTGGCGGCCATCGCCGGCAATGTCATGGTC
Source organism: Pseudomonadota bacterium (assembly GCA_018262245.1). Classification (GTDB taxonomy): domain Bacteria; phylum Pseudomonadota; class Gammaproteobacteria; order Burkholderiales; family Rhodocyclaceae; genus Azonexus. The sequence goes on from JAGTRV010000014.1 coordinate 1,664, forward strand.
GCCCTGCCGGTGGCCATTGCCGTCGGGCTCGGCCTCGGTTTTCTGGCGGATGTACCACCGATCACCGTCGACAAGGGGGCCCACCTGCTGGCCGATCTCGATCCGCTGAGCTGGGCCCTGCCGCATGCCGCCATCGCCGGCTTCTATCTGTTCCTGTCCGGACTGATCACCGGCTATTTCGACAACCGTGCCGCCTATGCCGACATCGGCCCGCGTCTGGCTCGCCTGCGCTGGCTACGGGCATTGTTTGGTCAGGAGCGGGCGGGCCGCATCGGCAATTACATCCAGGAACGGCTCGGCGGCATCATGGGGAATTTCCTGTTCGGCTGCATGCTCGGCTCGACCGGTGTGATTGGCACCATCCTCGGCCTGCCGCTCGATATCCGGCACATCGCCTTTGCCTCGGCCAACCTCGGCTACGCGCTGACCGGCTTCCAGTTCGAACTGCCGCTCAAGGCCGTTGCCTGGGCCGCCTTCGGCATCGCCGCCATCGGCTTTACCAATCTGGCGGTCAGTTTCATGCTGGCCCTGCGCACCGCCATGCGCGCCCGCGGCATCCAGTTCGAGCATGGCGGGCCCTTGCTCAAGGCCCTCTGGGTCCGACTTCGCCTGCAACCGCGCAGTTTCCTGCTGCCACCACGCCAAGCCAGCGTCGACGCGTAAAATGACGGCGTGATCGCCCGCCGCCTGCCTCTCCTGTTGCTGCTCTGCCTGGCCCAACCAGTGGTTGCGGGTGAACTTGATCTGCAGGCCCCCGATAACATCACCAAGCTGCTCGCGCCCTATCTGCCCGACGAGGCGGGCAGCCCGGGCAAACTGCAAGGCTTGCTCAGCGAAATCCTGGCCACCGAGGGCTATTTCTCGCCGGTCTTCGAATTTGCCGAAAAGGGTGACGGGCTGAAGCTGACGCTCGACCCCGGCCTGCGAACCACGATCAACAGTCTCGATCTGCTGATCGATGGCCCGGTCGAAGCCGGCACCCGGAAAGCACTGATCGACGACTGGGCCTTGCCGGTTGGCCAGCCCTTTCGCCAGGAGGACTGGAACACGGCCAAGCAGCAGATTCTCTCCCGCCTGCTCGCCGTCGAACACGCCGATGCCCAATTGCTCGACAGCGAGGCGAGTATCGACACCGAAGCCCACCGGGCCGACCTGCGCGCCCACTACGACGCCGGCCCACGCTACCGTTTCGGCCCGCTGCACGTCGAGGGGCTGCAAAATTATTCGCCCGAACTGATCGAGCGCTACAACCGTAGCGTGCAGCCCGGCCAGCCCTATCGCGAGGACAAGCTGAACGCCCTGCAGACGACGCTGCAATCAACGCCCTACTTTGCCTCGGTGCAGACCATGCTCGACCGGGACGCCGTTGAGGTGCATGACGACGGCACGGCGACCGCCCCCATCCTGGTTCGCGTTCGCGAACGTTCGCCGCACCGCGTTTCCTTCGGCGCCGGCGCCAGTTCCAATACCGGGGCCCGGGTCGAATTCAATTACCACACGCCCAATCTGTTCGCTCAGGCCTGGGAACTGGACAGCGGCCTGCGGCTGGAACAGAAGCGGCAGACCGCCTATGCCGACGTTTTTCTGCCGCCGGACGAGCGCAACCGCCGGCACAGCGTCGGAGTGATGGCCGAAGCGACCGACATCCAGAACCTGAAGACCGAGCGTTATGCCTTTGGCGCCCAAACCATCCAGCAGCGCGGCAGCGTCGAACAACGCCTGTCGCTCAACTGGCAGAACGAAAAACGCGACCCGGACGGGGCATCGCCGGTGACCAGCCGAGCGCTGGTACCCAACGGCACGTGGACCTGGCGTCATGTCGACAGTCTGATCGAACCGCGGAACGGGACCGTGCTCCAGGGACAGATCGGCGGCGGTTCGAAAGCCGCCCTTTCCGACCAGAATTTCGTCCGTGTCCACGCCCGCTTCCAGCATTACATCCCGCTCGGTCGTGTCGATACGCTGACCCTGCGCGGGGAAATCGGCTACACGCTGGCCGATTCGCGGCAACGCATCCCGCAGGACTACCTGTTCCGCACCGGTGGGGCCAGCTCGGTGCGTGGCTACGCCTACCAGAGCCTGGGCATCAAGGAAGGCAACGCGACGGTTGGTGGCCGCTACCTCGGTATCGCCAGCGCCGAAGTGACGCACTGGCTGGACGAGGCCTGGGGCATTGCCGCGTTTGTCGATGCCGGCGATGCGGTCGATTCGCTGCAGGATATTCGACTGGCGATTGGCTACGGCCTGGGCGCCCGCTGGCGCAGCCCGGCCGGGCCGATCGGCGTCGACCTGGCCTATGGCGAACGGACCCGCCAGGTCCAACTGCATTTCTCGCTGGCCATTCCGTTCTGACATGCTGCGCCGCAAACTCCTCCTCGCCAGTACCGTCATCCTGATCGCTTCCGCCACCTGGCTGACGACCAGTGAAAGCGGTCTGCAAGCGACCACAGGGCTGGCCTCCAGCCTGACCGGTGGGCAGTTGCAGATCGAACAAGCCAGCGGCCGGCTGAGCGGACCGCTGGACCTTGGCCGCCTGCACTGGCAGAGCGCTGCTCTCGACATCGAAGCGACGCAAATTCATCTCGACTGGTCGCCCTCGGCCTTGTTGCGCGGCACACTGGAAATTGCCGAACTCACCGTCGGCCACCTGCACATCGCCAACCAGCCAAGCGCCAGCCCAAGCATCGCGCCAACCGATCTGCGTCTGCCGCTGACCGTCGAGGTACAAAAACTGGCCATTGCCACGCTGTCCTACGGCGAGGCCTTCACGGCCACCGATCTCGCCGCCCGCCTGAGCAGCGATGGCCGCCAGCACCGCCTCGAGGACTTTCATGCCCAGACCGCCGGCATCACGGCCAGCGCTCGCGCCACGCTGGATGGCGCCCCCCCGTTCGCCCTCGAGGCGAGCGCCGAGATCGCCGGCCGGCTCGATGAACGCGCCCTGACAATGAGCGCCACGGCAGGCGGCCAACTCGAACGGATCAGCCTTTCCGCCGTCGCCAGCCAAGGCATTGCCGGCCACGCCGAGGTAGTGCTCACTCCCTTTGCCAACGCCGCTTTTGCCAGCGCCCGCATCCTGCTCGAGGACATCGACCCGGCCATCTGGCTGGCCGGCGCGCCACAAGCACGGCTCAGCATCACGGCCGATGTCCAGCCGCAGGGCGACGGCATCGTCGGCAGCTTCGGCCTGACCAACCACCAGCCCGGCCCGCTCGACCGCCAGCGCCTGCCGTTGAACACCCTGGCCGGCACGCTGGACTGGCAGGGCAACACGGCGCGCTTCGCCAGCCTGCATGCCGCCCTGCCCGGCGATGGCGATCTCGATGGCAGCGGCGAATGGCAGGATGGCGCGCTGAAACTGGCCTTGACTGCCAGCCGGCTGGATGCCTCCCGGATCGCCTCGATACTGCGCCCGACCCGACTGAACGGGCCGCTGGCCACGACCCTGGGTGCCAGGCGCCAGGATTTGAAAATGGCGCTGAAAGACAAGACCTTCAGCCTGCTCGTCGAAGCCAGCCACGCCGATGGCCGGGTCGAGCTGCCCCAACTGCAACTGGCCGCCGGCGATGCCCGCCTGAACGCCCATGGCGAACTCGATCTGACCAACCCGCGCCGCTTTGCTGCCGAAGGCGAGCTGCTGCGCTTCGACCCCAGCCGTTTCGCCCGGTTACCAAGTGCCCAGATCAACGCCAGCTTCAAGGCCAGCGGACAACTGGCAGCGCAGCCGACGATCGATGGCAGCTTCACGCTGAAGGATAGCCGGCTGGCCGGCCAGCCCCTGTCCGGGCAAGGCCAGATCCGGGTTGCCTGGCCGCGGATTCCGCAGGCCGACATCCAGCTCGCTTCCGGCGTCAACCGGCTGACCGCCCACGGCGCCTATGGTCAGCCCGGCGACCTGCTGAGCGTACAGATTGAAGCCCCGCAACTCGCCCCCTACGGACTGGAAGGCGGCCTCAGCAGCCGCTTCGACCTGACTGGCGGGGCCCAAAATCCCAGGCTCGCCGGCACACTGAATGCCGCCCGGCTCGGTCTGCCCGGCGTCATCCGCCTCAACGACCTGAGCCTGAAAAGCGAGGCCGGCAGCGAAGCCAGCTCGCCGCTGCTCCTCGACATCAACATCGCCAGCATCGACATGCCGGACCAGCCCAGCCTGCTCAAGCTCATCCGCTTTCAGGGCAACGGCACGAACCAGTCGCACCAGCTGAATACCAGCGCCGAAGTGGCCGGCAAAAATCGACTGACGCTCGCCGCCGAGGGCGGTCTGGGCAGTGACTACAGTACTTGGCAAGGCAAGCTGCTGGAGGCTCGCCTGAACAGCACCGACCAGGCCCGCAATTTCCGCCTCGACGCCCCCGCCCCCATCAAGCTCGCGGCGACCGGCTGGAGCATCGGCCCGATCCGGCTGGCCGGCGACCCACTCGACTGGCAAGCCACTTTGCAGGCCAGCGCCGATGCCCGACAACTCCGCGCCAGCCTCAATGCCCGCGGTAGCCGGATCGGGCAAGTCGATGGCGAACTGAGCGCCGCCATGCGCGGGGCCTGGTCGCTCGACCGGCAAGCCCGCTGGCAAGGCCGCCTGAAGAGCGACATTGCCGATCTTGGCTGGCTGGCCGAGCTGATCGGCGAAGGCTGGCAGAGCGAGGGGCGCCTGGCTGGCGAACTGCAACTGGCCGGGACGCCGGCCGCCCCGCTGAGCAGCGGCCGCTTCCGGGGCGAAAAACTGGCCCTGCGCCTGCCTGGGCAAGGCCTCAACCTGGCCAACGGCGAGCTCGATGTCGACTTGCGCGCCAACCTGCTGCGCATCAACCGGCTTGGTTTCGACAGCCTGCTCCAGGCGCTACCCCGCCCGCTGCGCCTTGAGGCGCGCGACAATCTGGCCGGGCTGACCCAAAAACCCGGGCGGCTCGAAGTCACCGGCGAAATGCGGATCGATCAGGGCCAGGCCCAGGACAAAGCCTTCCTCGATATCCACCTCGACCGGCTCGGTGCCTACCAGTTGCCGGATCAATGGGTGGCTGTCTCCGGCGATGGCCGGCTGACCTGGCAGGATGGCACCCTGGGCGCCCAGGGCAAGCTGGCCGTCGATGCCGGTTACTGGCAACTGGCGCCCAGCGGCACGCCTCGCCTGTCCGACGACGTGATCGTCAAGCGCTCCGGCAGCGACAAGGCAGCTGCCACGCTGCGTCCCAAGCTCAATCTTGATATCACCACCGACCTCGGCCGCAATTTCCGCTTCAACGGCGCCGGCCTGTCCAGCCGTCTGAGTGGCGAAATCCGGATCACCGCCCGTGGCCGCGACCTGCCGCGGGCGAGCGGCACGATCCGCACCCGGGACGGCCGCTTCGATGCCTATGGCCAGAAACTGGAGATCGAGCGCGGCATGCTGAACTTCAACGGTCTGCTCGACAACCCGGGGCTGGATGTCCGGGCCGTGCGCAAGGGCCTGGCGGTCGAGCCCGGCGTGCAGATCAGCGGCACGGCGCAGAAGCCGGTGGTCAAGCTGGTGTCCGATCCGGAGCTGCCGGATGCCGAAAAACTCGCCTGGCTGGTCCTCGGCCACGGCCCGGAACAGATGGGGGCGGGCGATGCAACACTGCTCTTTTCCGCCGCCGGCGGCCTGCTCGGCAACGACTCCGGGAACGTCATCCAGCAACTGAAGAAAACTTTTGGCTTCGACGAATTCGGCGTGCGCCAGGGCAATCTGGGCGACACCGGGGGGCGGCAGCAGATCAGCCGGGTGGCCGGTGGCAACAGTGTCGATACGACGAGCACGACCGGCCAGCAGATTCTCAGCGTCGGCAAGCGCCTGTCATCCAATGCCCTGCTCTCCTACGAGCAGACGCTGGGCCGTGCCGAAGGCATCGTCAAGCTGACCGTCAACCTGACCCGCCAGATCGCCGTGATCGGCCGCGCCGGCAGCGACAATGCACTAGATGTGTTCTACACACTGACTTTCGGGCGGGATACCACGGTCGACAAAGCCCGCCCGCCAGCGGGACAAAAACCCTAGCGCCCAGGGCGCTCGCTGCCCAGCCATTTGCCAAGCAGTTGCTGCAACTGATCATGATTGATCGGCTTGGCCAGAAAATCGTCCATGCCGGCCGCGATGCAATGCTCGTAATCCTCGGCGAATGCCCCGGCCGTCAGCGCCACGATGACCAAGCGCGGCTGGTTGTTGGCTTGTTCCCAGGCGCGGATTCTTCGCGTCGCTTCAAGACCATCCATGAGCGGCATCTGGACATCCATCAGGATCAGGTCCGGGCGCTCCGCAGCGGTGGCCGCCTGCGTCGCCTCAAGGCCATTCTCCGCCGCATTGGCGTCGATACCCAGCTTGCGCAACATGGCCTGGGCGACCCTGAGGTTCACCATATTGTCGTCCACCACCAGGATCCGCCTCGGCGATTCGCTCGCAGCCCTCGTCCGCGAATCGCCGACAGAGGCTCGTTCAGCTTCACGACACTCCGCACCGGCGGCAATCAATTCTGCCCTGATGCGAAACCAGAATCGAGCCCCCTGTCCGGACTCGCTCTCGACGCCAACTTCGCCCCCCATCATTTCGGCAAGGCGACGGACGATCGACAAACCAAGACCCGTTCCGCCATATTCCCTGGTCGTCGAACTGTCCGCCTGGGAAAAAGGCTTGAACAGCAGGGACTGTTTGTCCACGGGAATACCGATGCCGCTGTCACTGACCGAAAACTCCAGAAGTGCCGTTCCTCGGTCACGGCTGATTTCGCGGGCATCAACCCGGACAAATCCCTGCGTGGTGAACTTGACCGCATTGCTGACCAGATTGGCCAGCATCTGGCGCAGGCGGGTCGAATCGGCCCGATAGCGAGCCCCTCCTGTCCCTTGGCAATCGGTGTCGATCACGATGCCTTTCTCGCGCACCGCGCCGGTGAACAGCGTCACGGTTTCCCGAACGAGCTGGGCAGGATCGAAGGCGACAGCGGAAAACTCAAGCTTGCCCGCCTCGATCTTGGAAAAATCGAGAATATCGTTGAGCAAGGTCAGCAAGGTCTGGCCGGAATTGAGTATGGTCCGGGCGTATTCATTGCCCTCTTCTTTCGACAAGTCCGGCAACAGCAGCAGTTGCGCCATGCCCAGGATGCCGTTCATCGGAGTCCGTATTTCATGCGACATCATCGCCAGGAAGTTGCTCTTGGCCGCATTGGCGGCCTCGGCGGCCTCCTTGGCGGCATAGACGGCTGTAATGTCGATACGGAAGCCGACGATGAAACCTTCCGGTGTCTTGTGCTCGCGAATTCTCAGCCAGCGGCCATCGTCCAGCGCCTGGATCAGATCGCTATTCCCACTGCGATGTACCGCCAGACGCTCGGCCACCCACGCATCGATCCGGCCGATCGCTTCCGGGTACTGGCCGCGCTCGGCGCCGGCACGAATGATTTCCTCGAACGTTTTCCCGGGGACCAGCAAGTCCGCCGAGGTCGGGTAATAAGCGCGATACTGCTCGTTGCAATAGGCCAGTCGGTCGTTCTGGTCATAAATGACGAAAGCCTCACCGATCGTATCGACCGCCGAGCGCAGCATGGCCTGGCTGTCCTGCAGGCGCTTTTCCATGTCGGCCCGCAAGGAAAGGGCTCGAAAGAGCAGCAGCAGCAAAATCACGATCGCCAGGCTGATCGCGCTTGCCGCAGAAACAATCACCACGCGATGGGCGCGGTAGGGCGCCAGAACGCGGTCGACGGAATGACCGACGACAAAGCTGAGCCCATATTCCGGCAAGCGGTAAAAACCATAAATCCGCTTGACCCCGTCCAGTTGCGCCTGGCGGCTGAAGCTTCCGGAAACCGGTGCCTGGGCTTGCAGATACGGCGTTCCAGAAATCCGCTTGCCCATGGCCATATCGTTATCCGGCTGGCGAGCCATGATGTCGCCGCTGTCGGTGACAATGATGATCACGGCATCGGGCGCCAGCTTTTCCCGGAATGACGCAAAGTTGTCCGGGCTGACAGAAACGACCAGAACTCCCTTGAAACCATCCTTGGCGATGATTGGCCGGGTGAACTGGATCGACCATTTTCCGGACACCTTGCCCTTCAGCGGCTTACTGATGAACAAGCGATCACGGCCATCCAGATGAACCCGAAAATGTTCGCGCTGGCTGAGATCGAGACGTTCCTTTGGGGCGCCGAGATTGGAATAGGCCAGCCAGCCGTGCTCATCGATCACCGCCACCTGAAAGGCAATATCCGCCATGTAGTCCTGGCGATGCTGAACCGCAGCGGCAAAACTGGCGGGGTCGCCATCCCAGCGGGTCCGTAGATCAAGCAGGATTTCGTTGAGCCGTTTGATCAGGGACAGGGTGTTCTCGGCATAAGCCTGGGCCTGGAACTCGGTCGAGTGCTCGACTTCGTGCAGATCGCCCATCTGACGGCGATCCAGTTCATAAAAGGTCACCAGCCAGATAAATGCCAGACAGCCGATCAGCGCCAGCCAGAATCTGGCCCTGAGGGAGAGTTGTCCGTAAATTGCGGGGGGTGATTCAGCCACCGTGAGTCCTGTCTGGTCATCGCTTCAGTCTGGCCAGCCAATACATTCCGGGCGACTGGACAGGCTGCAAGCGAAAATTGATCGGCCCGATTATCACCAATATCAGGCCAGGCGGCTATCTCTCAGGCGATAGTCGTCGGCGTCGTGACGAACTGAACTTGGTCCTGACCAGGAGAATCAGGTCATCGACATAGGTAAACACCACCGGGATGACCAGCAAACTGAGGAAGGTCGAGGTAATCAGGCCGCCAATGACCACAATGGACATCGGGGCGCGAAAGCTGGGATCGACCCCCAGCCCGAGCGCGATCGGCATCATGCCGGCGCCCATTGCCACGGTGGTCATCACGATCGGCCGCGCCCGCTTGCGGCAGGCATCGAGCAAGGCGCTCCAGCGATCCAGGCCGTGTTCGCGCCGCGCCAGCACCACGTAGTCGATCAGCAGAATGGAATTCTTGGTGGCGATCCCCATCAGCATGATCAGGCCGATCATCGACGGCATCGACACTGCCTTCTGGGTGATGAACAAGGCCAGGAAAGCCCCTGGCACCGACAGGATCAGCGCGGCCAGGATGGTCACCGGCTGGACGAAATCCTTGAACAGCAGGACCAGCACGATATAGATGCAGAGCACGCCGGTCGCCATGGCCAGGGCGAAGCTGGTGAACAACTCGCCCATCGCCTCGGCATCGCCGACCGTCGTCTGGATCACCCCGGGCGGCAGTTTGGCCAGGCTGGGCAGCTTGAGCGCCATCGCCTCAACCTCGCCGAGCGGCTGGCCGTTCAGCTCGATTTCGAAATTGATGTTGCGCAGGCGATCGTAGCGGTCGATTTCGGCCGGGCCGCCGCCGATGCTGACCGCCGCGACGTTAGCGAGCATGACCGGGCCGTGGGCGCCGGGCACACTCAGGCGTTCGAGCAGGGCAAGGTCGGTGCGGGCAGCCGGCGGCAGCTTGACGACAATGGGTATCTGGCGCTGAGCAAGGTTGAGCTTGGCAAGGCCCTGGTCGTAATCGCCAGCCGTGGCGATGCGCAAGGTGTCGGCGATGGCGGCCGAAGTGACGCCGAGATCGGCCATGCGGGCGAAATCCGGGCGGACGACCAATTCCGGACGGACCAGGCTGGCCGTGCTGGTGATGTTGCCGAGACCGGGAATCGTCCGCAGTTCGCGTTCGACGACGCGGGCATGTTCCGACAGCAGCGGGCCATTTTCACTGGCCAACACGAGAATGTATTTGGCGTTACCCGAAGCCAGTCCAACCTTCACTTGCACACCGGGTATCGCCGTCAATGCCTGGCGCAACTGGTTTTCAATCGCCTGCTTGCTGGTGCCGGAACGCTGGCCGCGCGGCGTCAGATTCAGCGTCAGCGTGGCCTTGCGGACTTCGGCCGCACCGGCCGGCGCAAAGGGATCGCTGCCTGCCTTGCCGCCGCCCACGGCGGTGTAGACCAGCTTCACATGTTGATTGGCTTCGGCGATGGTCCGCGCCTGCTCGGCGGCGGCCAGCGTCTCCTGGAAGGTCGCGCCCGGCGGCAGCGACAGGTAGATTTGCGTCTGCGACAGATCGTCCGGTGGCATGAACCCCTTGGGCAGCAACGGCACCAGCATGAAGGAACCGACAAAGAAGGCGGCGGCAGCGAGCAGGGTCACGATGCGGTGCTGCAGGCACCAGGCCGCCCAGCCCTCATAGCGCTTCAGCCAGCCCGGTGTCGCTTCGGTGTGGCTGACCGGCTTCAGGAGGTAGGCGGCCATCATCGGCGTCAGCATGCGAGCGACGACCAGCGAGAAGAAGACGGCGATGGCCGCGGTCCACCCGAATTGCACGAAGAATTTGCCAGCCACGCCGCTCATGAAGGCTGTGGGCAGGAAAACGGCGATCAGCGTGAAGGTGGTGGCGATCACCGCCAGGCCGATCTCGTCGGCCGCTTCCATGGCGGCCTGGTACGGCGACTTGCCCATGCGCAGGTGGCGCATGATGTTCTCGATCTCGACAATCGCGTCATCGACCAGAATACCGACGACCAGCGACATCGAGAGCAGGGTGACGACATTAAGTGTGAAGCCCATCAGGTACATCGCCGCGAAGGTCGGGATCGCCGACAAGGGCAGCGCAGCGGCGGCCACAAACGTCGCCCGGCCATCGCGCAGGAAAAGCCAGACGACCAGCACGGCAAGCAGTGCGCCTTCGATCAGCAGCTTCATCGAACCGTTGTAGTTCTCGATGACCGGATCGACGAAATTGAAGGCTTCGGTAATCTCGATGTCCGGGTGCCCTGTCTTCAGTTTGGCCAACGCAGCCTTGACGCTGTCCGACACCTCGACCTCACCCGCTCCCTTGCTGCGCGTGATCTCGAAACCGACCACCGGCTTGCCGTTGAGCAGCGCCGTCGTCCGCTGTTCGCCGACCGTATCGCTGACGCTGGCCAGCTGATCGAGCCGGATATGCCGACCATCGGTCAACACGATGTCCATGGCCCCCAGTTCTTCGGCCGTCCTGACCGTGGCGATGGTGCGCACCGACTGTTCGATACCGCCGACATCGGAGCGCCCCCCCGAAGCCTCCTGCTGAATCTGCCGCAACTGGCGCGAGATATCGGCGGCCGTTGCCCGCAGCGCCAGCAGCTTGGCCGGGTCAAGTTCAATCCTGATTTCCCGTGTCACGCCGCCGACCCGTGACACGGCACCGACACCGCGCGCCGAGAGCAGCGCCTTGGTCACCGTGTTATCGACGAACCAGGACAGCGCCTCGTCATCCATCCGGCTGGACGCCACGGTGTAGGTCAGGATCGGGGCGCCAGACAGGTTGACCTTGCTGATCACCGGATCCTTGATGTCCCCCGGCAGATCAGCCCTGATCCGCGACACCGCATCGCGGACATCGTCGACCGCCTCCTGCGTCGGCTTCTCCAGTCGAAACTCGACCGTCACGATGGCCGTGCCATCCTGCACCTTGGTGTAAATGTGCTTGATGCCTTGCAGCGTCGCCACCGAATTCTCGATCTTGCGCGCCACCTCGGTTTCCATCTGGGCCGGCGCGGCACCGGGCAGACTGGCGGTGACCGTCACGGTCGGCAAATCGATATCCATGAATTGCTGGATCTTCATCGCCTTGAAGGCCATCAGGCCGGCCAGCGTCAGCATGATGAAGAACAGAATCGCCGGCGTCGGGTTCCGGATCGACCAGGACGAAACGTTCATTGGGCCGGGCCCGTCACGACCTTGACGGCATCACCATCGGCCAGAAAGCCGGCCCCGGATTCAACCACCCGCGCATTGCTGGCCAGCCCCGAGGCCACCTCGACGCGCTCACCAACTCGCCGGCCGAGCATCACCTTGGTCTGAGCCACTCTATCCTCGCCCTCCAGGCGGAAGACGTAGGCGAAGCCTTCACGCAGCACGACCGCCGATTGCGGCAGTGTCAGAGCCGGGCTTTGCGCCAGTTCGAACTCACCGCGAGCGAACATGCCGGCCCGGATGGCGCTCGACATCGGCAAATCGACATAGACCAAGCCGTTGCGGGTTTGCGGATCGACGCTGGGCGCCACCGCCCGCACCGTTCCCTTGACGCTTTCACCACTCGGCGCGGTCAATGTCGCCACCACGCCGGACTTGACCCGGCCGAGATCGGACGACGGCACTTCGGCCCGCCATTCCAGGCGCCCGCCGCGAATCAAGCGGAACAACTCCTGCCCAGGCTGGGTCAGCGAACCCACTGTCGCGCTGCGTGCCGAAATGACGCCATCGTCAGGGGCCAGCACATCGGTCTTGTCCATCCGCAAACCAGCCGCCTGCAAACGAGCCCGAGCCGCAGCAAGACGAGCCTGCGCGGTGTGCAGGGCCGTCTGGTACTGGGTATTCAGTTGTGAGCTGTAGAAGCCTTTCTCTCTCAATTCCGTGGCCCGTTCGGCATTGCCCTTTGCCTCGGCGGCACTGGCTTCCAGTTCGGCCACCGAAGCTTTCGCCTCGGCCAGTTCGCTGGCCACGGTATCGCTGGCAATGCGGGCCATGACCTGGCCTTTTCTGACGCTATCGCCGACCTGGACACGGACCTCGGTGATCCGGTAATTGGCGATTTCGGCGCCGATCACCGCCTCCTGCCAGGCCACGACATTGCCGGTGGCCGGCAGGACCAGCGGCCAGTCCAGCGTTTGCGGCAAAGTCAGGCGGACGGTCAGGGCCGGCCGCACCGCAGCGGCAGATTTTGGCGCCTCGACGGGGGTCGGCGTCCCGGAGCGCGACCAAAAGAAAGCGCCGGCGGCCGCCAACATGGCGAGCCCCAGCGCAATACGGGTCTTACGCCCGGCAAGCCGACCCGAAGAAGTATTTTCCATGCCCAAACCTGTGTCCGCCACGTCCAGAAAGAAGCCCTTTTGCAGGGCAACAATCCGCCAATGATACCGCGGCCCGGATCTATGTCAGCGCCGTAATGACCCTTCGGTCATCACGGTTTCGCCAGTTGCTCCTTCGCTTCGGCCTCCGTTTCGCTGATTTTGGGCGCAATCTGTCGTTTCTCCAGCGCCTCGCCGAGCTTCATGCGCAGGAAGGTGCTCGAGGTATAGCGGGTGACATCGTGGTAATGGCGATCGACCACGCCCTTGACCATGGTGATGTAGTCGTCGATCAACTCCGGCAGGATGCTGAAACGGTCGTAATTGACGATGGCATTGACCTTGTGGCCGATCGGATCGAGGGCGGCATCGACTGCTGCCTCGATGCGCCGGATATCGTCTCCGTTGCGCACATTGAGACCGGAAAAGTCGAGGAAGAACAGGTTCTGCGCCGCATCGAAAGTCAGCCGCTCGGCCAGTGGGGATTCCAGCAACTCCGGACGAATGCCCATCGGCTCCTCGCGGAAGATGCGCTCGTCCATCAGGGCCGGCTGGCCATCGATGATCGGAGGAAATTCCATCTTGTCGAGGATGTCGCGCTGCAGGTCCACGCCCGGGGCGATCTCGATCAGTTGCAGGCCTTGCGGCGTCAGCTGGAAGACGCAGCGTTCGGTAATGTAGATCACCGACTTGCCGCGCCGGGCCGCCTCCGGGCCGCTGAAAGTCCGGTGCTCGACTTCGTCGACAAACTTGATCGACTTGCCGTCTTCCACGATCTGCAACTGGCCGTCCTTGATGGCCACATCCAGATTGCCGGCCGTGAAGGTACCGACGAAGACGACCTTCTTGGCATTCTGCGAAATGTTGATGAAGCCGCCGGCACCGGCCAGCCGGGGGCCGAACTTGGAGACATTGAGGTTGCCCTGCTTGTCGGCCTGCGCCAGCCCCAGGAAAGCAATGTCCAGCCCGCCGCCGTCGTAAAAATCGAACTGGCTGGGCTGATCGATGATCGCCTGGGCATTGGTCGCCGCGCCAAAACTGAGACCGCCGGCTGGCACCCCGCCGATGACGCCGGGTTCGGCGGTCAAGGTCAACAGGTCGATGATGCGCTCCTCGGTGGCCACATTGGCAACGCCTTCCGGCATGCCGATACCGAGATTGACGATGGCGTTGGCCTTCAGCTCCATCGCCGCCCGCCGGGCGATGATCTTGCGCTCGCTCATTTCCATCGGCGCGATGGCCGACATCGGAACCTTGATTTCCCCGGCAAAAGCCGCGCTGTACGGCTCGCTGAAGGTCTGCATGTGGTATTCCGGCTTTTCCGCCACCACCACGCAATCAACCAGAATGCCGGGAATCTTCACCTGCCGCGGGTTCAGCGTGCCGCGCTCGGCAATGCGCTCGACCTGGACGATGACCACCCCGCCGGAGTTGCGTGCCGCCATTGCAATGGCCTGCGCCTCCAAGGTCAGCGCCTCTTTTTCCATCGTGATGTTGCCATCCGGGTCGGCCGTCGTGCCACGAATGATCCCGACATTGATCGGAAAGGCCTTGTAGAACAGGTATTCCTCGCCGTCGATTTCCATGATCCGGACAAGATCGACCTTGGTACAGTCATTCAGCTTGCCGCCACCGAAACGCGGGTCGACGAAAGTCCCCAGCCCGACCCGGGTGATGGTCCCCGGTTTGCCGGCCGCAATGTCGCGGAACAGGTGGGTGATGACCCCCTGCGGCAGGTTGTAGGCCTCGATGCGATTGGCCACCGCCAGCGCCTGCACCTTGGGTACCAGCCCCCAATGCCCGCCGACGACGCGGGCCAGCAGGCCATCGTGGCCGAGGTGGTTGAGGCCCCGGTCCTTGCCATCGCCCTGCCCGGCCGCATAGACCAGGGTCAGGTTGCGCGGGCTGCCCTGGCCGTGCAAGTCGGCCGCCTGGCTCTCGACAAAGCGCTGCTCCAGCGCCACCGCGATATTCTCGGCAAACCCGATGCCGACGAAACCGCCGGTCGCCACCGAGTCTCCATCACGAATCAGGCGCACCGCATCGCGGGCCGAGACCACCTTGCCGGTGTCGGACGCACGCAATGAAGCGGCCATGGGATGACGTGATTCTGGCATGTCGTGTCTCCTCCGTATTTGTTCTTGTTAAACGATACCAGTGGCGTAGAAGACTGCGATCACCACGAAGACGGCTGCCGTCTTGATGCAGGTAATGGCGAAGATGTCCTTGTACGACTGACGATGGGTCAGGCCCGTCACCGCCAACAGCGTGATCACCGCACCATTGTGCGGCAGCGTGTCCATGCCGCCGGACGCCATCGAGGCCACCCGGTGGAAGACTTCGAGCGGGATGCCGGCCGCCTGCGCGTTGGCAATGAAGGTTTCGGCCATCGCCGCCAGCGCAATGCCCATGCCGCCGGAAGCCGAGCCGGTAATGCCGGCCAGCGCGGTCACGGTGATCGCCTCATTGACCAGCGGATTGGGAATCGCCGACAAGGCATTGGCCACGACCAGGAAACCGGGCAGTGCAGCGATCACGGCACCGAAGCCGTATTCGGAAGCGGTATTCATGGTCGCCAGCAGGGCACCGCCGATGGCGCTCTTGCTGCCTTCACCGAACTTGCTGAACACCATTTTCCAGCCAAACACAAAAACCGTCGCAATACCGATCAACAAGGCACCTTCGACCGCCCAGATGGCGGCCACTGCCTTGGTCTGCTGAACCACCGGCGCCGCCTTGCCGATCACGGCCGGAATGAAGGAGACCTTCTCGCCGTACAGGGCCGGAATCGCCGTGGTAAACACCTTGTTCATCACGCCGACCATGATCAGCGGCAGGATGGCAATCAGCGGATGGACCAGCTTTTCATTCTCGAACGGCTCCGGCTCGTTGCTGTGCCCGTCGCCATAGCCTTCACCGGCTGCAGCCGCACGGCGACGACACCATTCGAGATAGCTCAGGCCGCAGATCAGGATGAAGACGGCACCAATCACCCCCAACCACGGCGCTGCGTAGATATCGGTCTTGAAAAAGGTGGTCGGGATGATGTTCTGGATTTGCGGCGTACCGGGCAACGAATCCATCGTAAAGGTGAAGGCTCCCAGCGCAATGGTGCCGGGGATCAGACGCTTCGGAATCCCGCCCTGGCGGAACATTTCTGCCGCGAACGGATAGACCGCAAAGACGACCACGAAGAGCGAGACACCGCCGTAGGTCAGCAAGGCGCAGACCACGACAATGGCCAGCATGGCCCGCTCGCGACCAATCAGCTTGATCACCGCGGCGACAATCGATTTTGAGAACCCGGAAAGCTCGATCACCTTGCCGAACACCGCCCCGAGCAGGAAGACCGGGAAGAAGTTCTTCACGAAGCCGACCATCTTGTCCATGAACAGGCCGGTGAACATCGGTGCGACCAGGTTGGGATCGACGAACAGCACCGCCCCCAATGCCGCAATCGGCGCAAAAAGAATGACGCTGTAGCCCCGATAGGCCACGAACATCAGGAAAGCCAGCGACGCCAGCACGATCAGAAAGTCCACGATTGTCTCCTCGATGAATTGTTGTAAAGCCGGAACATGTGCACGAGGCGTGCCACATTAATCAACTCATTGAACAATATGGAATTTCTTGAAAACTGGACTACCGTGACATAAGCCCCCTGTTTGCCTGGCCGGACAGGGTGTCCAGGCAGGCAGACAGGTCAAGCCGACTCGGCGTCGACACCCAGCGCTGAAATTTTTTCGTACAAGGCCGCGCGCGAAATGCCGAGCTGCCGCGCCGCCTCGGCCTTGTTGCCCCGCGCATGACGCAGCGCCAACCGAATCGCCTCGCGCTCGGCCTGCGCCACGGCTTCGGCCATGCCAATCGGACGCAGGCTGACCACTTTCGGCGAGTCGAGCGGTACCGCCGGCATCACCGCCTCGAGATCGTCGGCCTCCAGCGTGTCACTATCCGACATCAGCAGCGCCCTCTCCAGCACATTGGCCAGCTCCCGCACATTGCCCGGCCAGTCGTGCCGGCACAGGCGATTGATCGCCCCGGCGCTGATCCCGCGCGGGGGCATCCCCTGTTGCCGACAGACATGGTCGACCAGGTAGTCGGCCAGCAAGGAAAAGTCCTCAAGGCGTTCACGTAGCGGCGGGGTATTCAAGGTGATGACATTGAGGCGGTAATAGAGATCGGCCCGAAACAAGCCGTCGGCAACCATTTTTTCCAGGTTGCGGCTGGTCGCCGCGATCACCCGCACATCAACCGTTGTCAGACGATTCGAACCGACCGGCTCGAACTCCCCTTCCTGCAAAGTTCGCAGCAGCTTGGCCTGGAGGGCTGGCGACATGTCGCCAATTTCATCGAGAAACAGCGTGCCGCCATCGGCCAGCTTGAACTTGCCATCCCGGCCGTTGCGCTCGGCGCCGGTATAGGCGCCCGGCGCCACACCAAAGAACTCCGCTTCGAGCAGCGTTTCGGGTATCGCCGCAATATTGACCGCGACAAAGGATGCATCGGCCCGCGAACTCGCAGCATGGATCGCCTGCGCCAGCAACTCCTTGCCAGTGCCGGTCTCACCAAGGATAAGCACCGAGGCGCTCGTCCTGGCCGCCCGCCGGGCCATCTGCTTGACCACGCTGCATGCCGCTCCGGTGCCGACGAAACTGGCGAAGGTGTATTTTGTCCTGCGCGCCTCGGCCAATTTTTTCCGGGCCTCGGCCAGGTCGCTGCGCAATCGCTGGTAGCGAGCCATCAGTGATGCCATCTGGCGCGGATCGTCATAGAGCATGAAGCCGACGGCGCCGACCACCTTGCCCGCCTTGTCGTGCAAGGGCAAGCGGGTGACAACGAAGGCCGCCTCGCCGAACTCCATGATGTCGAGCATGATTGGCCGCCCGGTTTCCACCACCTGCCGCATCAAACTGTTCGGAATGACCTTCTCGATTTCCTGACCGACCACGCACGCCGGAACGGCAATCCCCAGACGTTCCGGGTAACGCTCGTTCATCCAGACGATGCGCGCTGCAGCATCGACAATCACCGCCCCCTCGCAATACTCGGCGTAATGCGCGAGCAGCGATTCCGACGCCAGTTGCCGCAGCTCCTCAGCCGAGGTCATGGCTGAGCACAGTCCTCAGTCGGCAAGGGCCGCCTCAATCTCGGCAAAAGTACTGGCCAATTCGAAGCCGAGCACCGGCACACCGAGCAGGCGGCCGATATGGGTGGCCGAGAACAGGCCACGAACCCGCGGCAAGCCGGTGACTGGATCGACATCCTCGACGAGCATGTGCTGGCGGCCAAGCCGCTTCAGCGCATCGAGAATATCCGCGACGCGGGCATGCAGCACCTCGTTCAGATACAGGGTGTCGACATGGCCGATCGGCGTCATCAGGTCGGCCACCAGCAACTCGTCCCGCTTGCAGCCACGGGCTTGGGCGACCTGCATCGGCTTTTCACCAAGAATGTCCCGCGCAGTGATCAAACCATCCACCTGATCATCACCATTAGCCACCATCAGCAGGCGAACCCCGCGCGAAATCATCCTGGCGTTGGCCAGGACAACCGATGCATCTGCGGCGATGGCGACGACATTGACCCTCAGAAAATCAGTCATCGCCTCGATCGCCGGCGAATCCGGGCCAATCAGGTTGTACCCGGAAACACTCAAGGTGACATCTTTTGAAATTTTGTGCGTACGCACTTTGGCAGCCAAAGTCATGTCTCGATCCTCCATTCGGTGGAACTTCAGAAAGCTCATACTCACGGGGTGGCTTATTGATTTATTGCTCATCCCGGACACCCAGTATTCGGCGAATTTCGACACATTACAAGCACCTCAAGGGAAAACCCTAAGCGGGGAACAAAATAAAAAGGCCTGAAAAATCAGGCCTTTTTTATTTGTCGATGGTGGAGAGGATGAGGATCGAACTCACGACCTCCGCATTGCGAACGCGGCGCTCTCCCAGCTGAGCTACCCCCCCAACGTCGTGTGATTCTAGCGCACTCCATTTCGCTTATCAAAGCAGCGAGCGCACAGGAACCAAGTTGGCACTTCGCACTCTGATTTCGGAGGATTCAACAGGAGCAATCACCATGGCAACGAGTTGCAACCTGGCCGATCGGCAATGCACGCCATGCGAAGGCGGCATTGCTCCGCTGGAAAACTCTGTCGCCGCTGTCATGCTGGACACGCTGCCCGGCTGGACACTCGACGGGCAGCGACTGGACAAGACTTATGTTTTTCGTAATCACTACGAGGCGATGGCCTTCGTTAACGCCATCGCCTGGGTTTCGCTCCGGGAGAATCATCACCCGGAACTGATCGTGGGTTACAAGGATGTCCGCGTCCGTTACTGGACGCATGCCATCGGCGGCCTGTCGAAAAACGACTTCATCTGCGCCGCCAAGCTGGAGAAACTGCTGGAAATCTGACGCAGGCTGCCGACGACTAACCGGAATGTGTTCAGGCCTGCCCGGCTCCGGCCACCGCCCGCCGCAGGCGATCGGCAACGGCAGCCCAAGCAGCGTCTTCCGGTATTGCTTCGACAACGATCAGATCGACCCCGGCGTGGTCCATGTCGCGCAGAGCGGCATAGATATCGTGGGCATAGCCGACAGGATCGGCCGGCATCAGGCGCCAGGCGTGCGGCATGCCGGCCTGCGGGGGCTGATTGGCACTGATCACGGCACACTTGCCGCCACGATGGCGCTGGGCGTTGATGAAGTCGAGCAGGCGTTCGCCAGCCACCATGCGCAGCGGGGTCACTGGCGCGTAGTGAGCTTCAAGCGAGCCGGAAACCCGTGGCGCGCCGACCGCGGTTTCAATGGCCGGACGGCGGCCGAGAATGGCTTCGAGGTGCAACGGCGAGATGTGGCCCGGTCGCAACACGACCGGTTCGCCACGCGAGCAGTCGACGATGGTCGATTCGATGCCGACGGCGCATGGCCCGCCGTCGAGAATCATTGACACCGCGTCGCCGAGTTCTTCGGCGACATGCGCAGCCGTCGTCGGGCTGATGCGGCCGAAACGGTTGGCCGACGGGGCGGCAATGCCGGCATGCTCGCCAGTCGCAGCGGCAAAGCGACGCAGCAGTTCGAGTGCAACGGGATGGCCAGGCACGCGCAGGCCAACGGTATCCTGGCCGCCGGTCACGGCGTCGGGAACCCAGGCCTGCTTTTTCAGGATCACGGTCAACGGGCCGGGCCAGAAAGCCTCCATCAACTCCCAGGCCACGGCAGGCACCTGTTCAGCCCAGCGGTCGACGGCATCGTGGCCGGACAGATGGACGATCAGGGGATGATCGGCCGGTCGCCCCTTGGCAGCGAAAATCTTGGCCACCGCAGCCGGGTTGGCTGCATCCGCCCCCAGGCCGTAGACGGTCTCGGTCGGCATGGCGACCAGCTCGCCGGCGCGTAGCAGTTCCACTGCGCGCTGATAATCGGCCTCTGTCGGGCTCATTCGTCCCTGATGCCGATGGCGGCACGGGCAGCCAGAGCGGCCTTTTGCACGGCCTCGGCGTTGTCCCCGATCACCGTGAAGTGGCCCATCTTGCGTCCCGGGCGGGCGTGGTGCTTGCCGTAGAGGTGCAGCTTCAAGTTGGGCACGGCATGCAGCTTGGCCCAGTCCGGCTCGCGGTAGGTTTCGCCGTCGTACCAAAGGTCACCGAGCAGATTGACCATGACCGAGGCCGAGTGCGCCCGCGGCTCGCCAAGCGGCAAGCCGCACAGGGCACGCACCTGCTGCTCGAACTGGTCGGTCACGCAGGCGTCAATGGTGTAGTGGCCGCTGTTGTGCGGCCGCGGTGCCATTTCGTTGACGATCAACTGGCCGCGGCTGATGAAGAACTCGACGCCCATGGTGCCGATGTAGCCGAGCTTTTCAGCAATACGGGCAGCGACCTCCTCGGCATCACTCTTGACGCAACCGGTGGTGCGCGCCGGCACGATGGAAACGTCGAGGATGCCCTTGGTGTGCTGATTTTCGCCGGTCGGGAAGCAGGCGACCCGGCCGCGCTCGTCACGGGCGAGGACGACCGAGACCTCGTAGTCGAGCGTCAGGCGCTGTTCCAGCACGCACTGTTCGCCCTTGAAGTGAGCGAAGGCGACCAGCGCTTCCTCGCGGTTATGGACCGTGGCCTGCCCCTTGCCGTCGTAGCCGAAGCGGGCCACTTTCAGGATGGCCGGAAACAGCGAGGTATCGGCATTACGAATGTCGTCTTCGCAACGGATGGCGGCGAATGGACCGTGCGGCAGGCCGTTGTCGCGCAGGAAGGACTTTTCGGCGATGCGGTTCTGACAAATGCCGACGGCCGCTGCCGACGGGCGTACCGGCACGAACTTGGCCAGATAATCCAGCGTATCGGCCGGTACGTTCTCAAACTCGGTGGTGATTGCGGCACAACCGGCGGCAAACTCGTCAAGCGCCGCATAGTCGTTGTAATCAACACAAAAATGGCGTTCGGCGATCTGGCCGGCCGGCGAATTCTTGTCCGGATCGAGCACCCAGACCTGATAGCCCAGTTCGTGAGCGGCCGAAACGAAGAAGCGGCCGAGCTGGCCGCCACCGAGCATGCCAAGGGTAGCTGGAGGGAGAATCATTGCAGACTTTACCGGCATCAATGAGGAACAGTTTTGGAAAAAACGTTAAGAACAACGACCCCGGCGACGATAAGGGCAATGCCCAGCATCGCCGCCAGATCGAGGACTTGGCCGTATACAAAAACAGCGACCAGCGAAACGAGAACGATGCCGACCCCGGACCAGATCGCGTAGATAATGCCGACCGGCATCAGGTTTTGCAGGATGGACAGGCAGTAAAAGGCGATGGCGTAACCGGCCACCACCAGCACCGATGGCCAGAGCCTGGTGAAACCTTCGGCAGCCTTCAGCGCCGAAGTGGCGATCACTTCGGCCACGATGGCGACAGCCAGGTAAAGATGGTGCATGGCGATGCGCGCTTAAACCCCGGGGAGTTTCATGGCCAGGACCTTTTCGGTCTGAGCCTGGCGGAAGGCCTGCAACTTGGCGTTCAACGCTGGGTTCTCGTTGGCCAGCATGGCAACGGCAAACAGCGCAGCATTGGCGGCACCGGCTTCACCGATGGCGAAGGTGGCGACGGGAATACCCTTCGGCATCTGGACGATGGAATGCAGCGAATCGACACCGGACAGGGCTTTCGATTGCACCGGCACGCCGAGCACCGGCACGATGGTCTTGGCGGCCAACATGCCCGGCAGGTGGGCGGCACCGCCGGCCCCGGCAATGATTGCCTTGAGGCCACGCTCGCCAGCCATGGCGGCGTAATCGAATAGCAGATCCGGGGTGCGGTGAGCGGAAACGACGCGAGCCTCGAAGGGCACGCCGAAATCCTTGAGGATGACGGCAGCGGCCTGCATGGTCGGCCAGTCGGAATCGGAACCCATGACGATACCGACGACGGGTTGTTGCACGGCGTTCATAGTCCGGCCTTTCGTTCGGCCGCTTCGATGGTGTTGGCGAGCAGCATCGTAATGGTCATCGGACCGACACCGCCGGGGACCGGGGTGATCTGGCCAGCCACTTCCAGGCAGGAGGCGAAATCGACGTCGCCACACAGTTTGCCGTCGGGCAGGCGGTTGATACCGACGTCGATGACGACGGCGCCTGGCTTGACCATGTCGCCAGTGACGAATTTCGGCTTGCCGACAGCAGCAACCAGAATATCGGCGCGGCTGGTGTGAAACTTCAGATCCTTGGTGCGCGAGTTGCAGACGGTAACGGTCGCACCGGCGTTGATCAGCAGCAGCGCCATCGGCTTGCCGACGATGTTGGAGCGGCCAATGACGACGGCTTCCTTGCCGGTCAGGTCAACGTTGCCCTTCTCGAACATCTTCATCACGCCGTAAGGGGTGCACGGAATGAAGCGCGGATTGCCCTGGGCCAGTGCGCCAACGTTTTCGGCGTGGAAGCCGTCAACATCCTTCTCGGCCGAGATGGCTTCGAGGACTGCTTCTTCATCGAAGTGTTTGGGCAGCGGCAATTGAACGAGGATGCCGTGGATATTCGGGTCGGCATTCAACTCGGCAATCTTGTTGAGCACCGTGGCCTGATCGATCGTGGCGTCGTAGGTGATCTTCTCGGAGTGCATGCCGATGGCCAGACAGCCATTGACCTTGTTGCGGACATAAACTTCGGAGGCCGGGTCAGCCCCGACCAGAATGACCACCAGACCTGGCTTGTGGCCCTTGGCCGTCAGAGCCTCGACCCGTGCCTTGAAGCCTTGGCGAAGTTCTTCGGCCAGCGCCTTGCCGTCGATAATTTGAGCTGTCATCGTCGCATCCAACAAAAATGAAAAGGGGAAAGGCGATTGCCTTTCCCTTTGAATTTGATGGATTTTACCAGAATCAGGCGACGGCTGCTTCGGCCGCTCCAACGGCCGCCCGTCCAGCCTCGAAAGCACGCCGGTTCAGTTCGACCAGTTTCTCGCCTTTGCGCTGGAAACGCTTGAGCACGCAGTCGAGCAAAACTTCGGCGCCGAACGGCAGCTGATCGGCAATGGCGCCGAGCATGACCGTGTTGCCGAGGCGGATATCGCCTAAATTTTGTGCGATGGTCGTGGCGTCAAAAGCGACGACCTTGTTGCCGCACTTCCTGATCTCGGCCAGCGGATCTTCCGGATAGTCGAACAGACCAAGCTCAACGACCGGCGGCACCAGTTTGGCCGTGTTCATCAGCGTGATGCCGCCCGGTTTCAGCATGTGCTGCCAGCGCATCGCCTCGGCCGACTCAAAGCCGAGCAAGACGTCGGCCGTGCCCGGCGTAATCTGCGGCGACAGCACTTTCTTGCCGAAACGCAGGTGTGAGGAAACCACCCCGCCACGCTGCGCCATGCCAGCCACTTCAGTCTTCTTGGCGTCGTGACCCAAGGCGATGGCAGCTTCGGCCAGAATTTCGGTCGCCGTCATGACGCCCTGGCCGCCGATGCCGACAACGAGGATATTGGTATTTTCGCTCATGCTGAACAGCCCTTCGTGACCAATTGGATCGGCGAGACCGGAGCGTAATGCACGATGGCGCCCGGTGCACAGGGTTGGACGCAAAGGGTGCAGCCAGTACAGACCGAGCTTTCGATACGGACGAAGGCGAGGTCGACCTCGCGGCCGCTCGGCTTCACTTCCTTGGCACGCCGCGTGACGTGGATGGCCGGGCAGCCGACATCGATACAGTTACCGCAGCCGGTGCACTTGTCCTCGATCACTTCGAAGGGTTTCAGCTTGTGGTAATCCTTGATCAGCACACAGGGCTGGTCGGTGATGATCACCGAAACGTCCGGCACCTTCACTTCATCGCGGATAGTCTTGAACAGGACCGGCAACTCGTACGGGTTAACCTTGTGAATGCGCTCTTCCTTGACGCCGAGCGCCGACACCAGCTTGGCGAAATCAACGCGCGGCGAATCGTCACCGTAGATGTCGCGACCGTTGCCCGGGTTGTCCTGACCACCGGTCATGCCGACAGCCCGGTTGTCGAGCAGCAGCACGGTGACGTTGCCCTTGTTGTAGACCATGTCGAGCAGGCCTTGCATGCCCATGTGCAGGAAAGTGGAATCGCCGATCACGGCGACGATCCGCTTGTCCTTGTCGGCCTCACCGCGCCCCTTGTCCATGCCCAGCGCGACGCCCATCGAGGCGCCCATCGACACGCAGGTATCAAGCGCGTTCCACGGATGGCCGGCACCCAGTGTGTAGCAGCCGATGTCGCCGGAGATGTTGAGGTTGCGCACTTGCGACAGCGTGTAATAGACACCGAGGTGCGGACAGGCGACGCACATGGTCGGCGGCCGGGGGAAAACCTTCATCGGGACCACGGAGTCCATCACCGGCACGGGCTCGCCGAGTAATTTGGCGATGGCCGGCTTCAATACGTTCGGCGACAACTCGCCCTGCAGGGGCAGGATTTCCTTGCCAATGACCTTCAGGCCCTGGGCTTTCAGTTCGGTTTCAATCAGCGGTTCGACTTCCTCGACGATCACCACCTGCTCGACCATGGCCGCCAGTTCGCGGCACTTCTCGAACGGCACCGGACAGGAGAAGCCAAGTTTGAGGACCGGCGCGTTGGGGAAGGATTCCTTGACGTGCATGTAGGCCGGACCGGAGGCGATAAAGCCGACGCGCTTGTCGGAACCGGGTTCGATGAAATTCAGGGCCGACTTTTCAGCCTCGGCACGCAAGGCGATATCGCGCTGGAACATCAGCGGAATACGCTTGCCGGCGTTGCCCGGCACCATCACGAAACGGGCCGGCTCCTTCTTGAAGCCAGCACCGACGTACTCATTCCGCTCGCCGACCGTGACCAGTGACTTGACGTGATTGATCCGGGTCGTCATGCGCAGGATGACCGGCACCTGGAATTTCTCGGACAGCTCATAGGCGAGCTTGGTCATTTCGTAGGCTTCCTGCGAATCGGCCGGCTCGAACACCGGCACATGCGCGAAGCGGCCCCAGTAACGGGAATCCTGCTCGTTCTGCGAGGAAGACAAGCCGACATCGTCGGCGATGGCGATCACCAGGCCACCGACCACGCCGGTCAGGGTCAGCGTCATCAGCGCATCGGAGGCAACGTTCATGCCGACATGCTTCATGCAGCAGAATGAACGCGAGCCAGCGTAGGCGGCGCCGATGGCGACTTCCAGCGAGACCTTCTCATTGACCGACCACTCGGCGTAGAGATCCGGATAGGTCGAGATCACTTCCAGCATCTCGGTCGACGGTGTGCCGGGATAAGCCGCAGCGACCTTGACGCCGGACTCCCATACCGCGCGGGCGACCGCTTCATTACCAGACATCAGAACCCGGCTTGCTGCCGGTGCGGGCATGACTGCCGCCATATCGACTCCTCGAAAGCGCAATGCGAAACCCATGATTATAGAAAGGTGATTTGTTGACCATTTGATACAAAGCAAGTGATCGAATCTTTTTGTTTCGTGTCACATGAACCGGATCCGTTGATGAACATCAATGCCCGGAACAAGGCGTAACGGAACAATGAAAGCCACCCTACCCTTGGCAAAAAAATGACCGCCATCACCATCGACGAACTCCCCCCGCCGGAAGACAGCACCCGCCGCATTCCCGGCAACAAGGGCATGTGGGCCGGCATTACCTGCGAGTTTGTCGAGTTCACCGTGCTCTTCGCGGTCTATTTCATCGCCCGCGCTCATTTTCCCGATGCCTTTCACGCCGGGGCACAAAAGCTCTCAGTCATTTCCGGCACGACCATCACCCTGTTGATGATCACCAGCAGCTACTTCATTGCCTGCTCGCTCAACGCCATCCGTCAGGACAAGCATCGCGCCGCCGTCATCTGGCTGGTCGCAGGGCTGATCATCGCCCTCGGTTACCCGCTGACCAAGGCGCTGGAAATCAACTGGAACCTGGCGCACGGTATCAACGGCGAATCAGGCATCTTCTTCACTGTCTATTACTACCTGACCTTCACCCATCTGGTGCATGCCACCTGGGGCATCCTTGGCATCCTGTGGGTGCTGGCCCGACTGCTATTCCGCGGCTATTCATCCAGGGACTACGCCGGACTGGAAGCGCTGGCCTGTTACTGGCACGCCACCGACATCATCTGGCTGGTCATCTTCCCGCTGTTCTACGTGCTGGCCTGAACATGGACACGAAAACCAATCATATCCGCCAACTGACCACCGCCTGGCTGGCACTCGTCACGCTGACACTGCTCAGCCTGGGGCTCAGCGAGTGGTTCCGGGACATCCGCCTGCTACCGCTGCTGGTGGCGGCCATCATGTGGATCAAGGGGGCCGTGGTCGCCCGCTGCTTCATCGAGTCGCATGTCGCTCATCCATTTATCAAGCGGGTCTTGAAGATCTTCATCGGCATCGCACCAATCGCCTTGCTCGCCACCGCCTTCTTCGGCAGCACGCTGGCCCGCTGGGCCACGCTCTAGGCCTTCGCAACCCGCAAGGATTGCCGCGGCAGGTGGTATTGCCGCCCCACTGCATTTCCCCGCTCAAAGCGCGCCGTAAACATGCACGAAAAATGCTAGGTATGCGTTCGACTATATTGCACGATGCGAATTTTGTTTTTACAATGCGGAACGATGATTAGGGAAAACACGGGCTCGCGAACCGACTCGTAACGAGCTAAAGTTGTTTTGCTCAACAGGCAAAACAGAATGAAATGCAACCTAGGAGACAAACCATGGCCGAACAACCGAATGCCTTGCCTGACCCCGCTGACGTAGATCCGCAGGAAACAAAAGAATGGATGGACGCCCTCGACGGCGTGATCAACCAGGAAGGTCCCACCCGCGCCCATTACCTGATTGAAAAGGTGATCGGCCAAGCCCGTCTGCAGGGCGTCGACATCCCTTACTCGGCCAATACCGAATACATCAACACCATTCCGGCCCACCAGCAGCCCAAGTACCCGGGCAACGCCGACATGGAAATCAAGATTCACTCCTACATTCGCTGGAACGCCATGGCCATGGTTGTGCGTGCCAACAAGGACACCAACGTCGGCGGCCACATTGCCTCCTTCGCTTCAGCCGCCGCCTTGTACGACGTCGGTTTTTCGCATTTCTGGCGCAGCATCAATGATCCGTCCGGCGGCGACCTGATCTTCTTCCAGGGCCACTCGGTGCCGGGCGTCTATTCCCGCGCCTTCATGCTCGGCCGCCTGACCGCCGAGCAGATGGACAACTTCCGCCAGGAAACCGACGGCAAGGGCATTTCGTCCTATCCGCACCCGTGGCTGATGCCGGACTTCTGGCAGTTCCCGACCGTTTCCATGGGCCTCGGCCCGATCCAGGCCATCTACCAGGCCCGCTTCATGAAGTATCTCGACTCGCGCGGACTGGCCAAGGCCGGTGATCGCAAGGTCTGGGCCTTCCTCGGTGACGGCGAGACCGACGAAGTCGAATCGCTCGGCGCCATCGGCATGGCCGGTCGCGAGAAGCTCGACAACCTGATTTTCGTCATCAACTGCAACCTGCAGCGCCTGGACGGTCCGGTGCGTGGCAACGGCAAGATCATCCAGGAACTCGAATCCGAGTTCCGCGGTTCCGGCTGGAACGTCATCAAGCTGATCTGGGGCACGCAGTGGGACACGCTGTTCCAGCGCGACAAGAAGGGCATCATGAAGCAGCGCATGATGGAACTGTGCGACGGCGAGTATCAGACCTTCAAGGCCAAGAACGGCGCCTACGTTCGCGAACACTTCTTCAACACGCCGGAGCTCAAGGAACTGGTCGCTGACTGGACCGATGACCAGGTTTGGCAACTGAACCGCGGCGGCCACGACATCTTCAAGATTTTTGCCGCCTACAACGCCGCCGTCACCCACAAGGGCCAGCCGACGCTGATCCTGGCCAAGACCATCAAGGGTTTCGGCATGGGCCAGGCCGGCGAAGCGATGAACATTTCCCACCAGCAGAAGAAGATGGACATCGAGCAGATCGGCCGCTTCCGCGACCGCTTCGGCCTGCCGGTGCCCGATGACAAGCTGGAAGAACTGCCCTACCTGACCTTCCCGGAAGATTCCGAGGAATACAAGTACATGCGCCAGCGTCGCATGGATCTCGGCGGTTTCCTGCCGCAGCGTCGCCGCAAGGCTGAGCCGCTGGCCATCCCGCCACTCGACACCTTTGCAGCCCTGTTGAAGGCATCCGGCGAAGGCCGCGAGTTGTCCACGACGATGGCCATCGTCCGCATCATGAACATGATGTTGAAGGACAAGAATGTCGGCAAGAACGTCGTGCCCATCGTGCCGGACGAGTCCCGCACCTTCGGCATGGAAGGCATGTTCCGCTCGGTCGGCATCTGGAACCAGGAAGGCCAGAACTATGTGCCGGAAGACCACGACCAGCTGATGTTCTACAAGGAGTCGAAGACCGGCCAGGTCCTGCAGGAAGGCATCAACGAATCCGGCGCGATGAGCGACTGGATCGCCGCCGCCACCTCGTACTCCGTGCATAACGTGCAGACCATTCCGTTCTACATCTGCTACTCGATGTTCGGCATGCAGCGCGTCCTCGACCTCTGCTGGGCTGCCGGCGACCAACGCGCCCGCGGCTTCCTGATCGGCGGTACCGCCGGTCGCACGACACTGAACGGCGAAGGCCTGCAGCACGAAGACGGCCACAGCCTGATCCTGTCCAACCTGATCCCGAACTGCGTTTCCTACGACCCGACCTTCCAGTACGAAGTCGCCGTCGTGGCCCAGGACGGCATGCGCCGCATGTTCCAGGAGCAGGAAGACGTCTTCTATTACCTGACGGTAATGAACGAGAACTACGAGCACCCGGAAATGCCGGTCGGCGCCGAAGCCGACATCATCAAGGGCATGTACCTGTTCAAGAAGGGCGCCGATTCGGCTGCCCCGCGCGTTCAGCTGCTCGGCTCCGGCACCATCTTCCGCGAAGTCATCGCCGCCGCCGACCTGCTCAAGCAGGACTGGGGCGTCGAGGCCGACCTGTGGGGCTGTACCAGCATGAACGAACTGGCCCGCAACGGTCAGGACGTCCAGCGCTGGAACATGCTGCATCCGCTGGAAGCGCCGAAGCTGTCGCACGTCGAAGAGAAGCTGGCTGGCGCCAAGGGCCCGGTCATCGCCTCAACCGACTACATCAAGCTGTTCTCCGAGCAGATCCGCCCCTTCGTCAAGGCACCGTACGTCACGCTGGGCACCGATGGTTTCGGCCGTTCGGATACCCGCGAGAAGCTGCGTCACCATTTCGAAGTTGATCGTCACTGGGTCACGCTGGCTGCCCTCAAGGCGCTGGCCGACAACGGTGAAGTCAAGCGCGAAGTCGTCGCCGCCGCTCTGGTCAAGTACAACCTTGACCCGAACAAGCCGAATCCGCTGAGCGTTTAAGGGAGAGACAACATGAGCCAAATCATTGAAGTCACAGTCCCCGATATCGGCGATTTCGACAGCGTTCCGGTCATCGACCTGTTCGTCAAAGTCGGCGACACCATCAAGGTTGACGACGCCATCGTCACCCTCGAATCCGACAAGGCCACGATGGATGTTCCTTCCACCGTTGCCGGCGTCGTCAAGGAAGTGCTGGTCTCGCTCGGCTCCAAAGTCGGCGAAGGCGCCCTGCTGATCAAGGTTGAAACCGGCGGCGCTGCGGCCGAACCGGCAGCCGCCCCAGCTCCGGCGGCGCAAGCCGCAGCGCCTGCACCAGCACCCGCTGCTACACCGGTCGCTGCTACACCGGTCGCTGCTGCGCCTGCAGCCGGTGGTGGCATGGTTGAAGTCAAGGTGCCGGATATTGGCGACTTCGCCGAAGTCCCGGTCATCGAGTTGTACGTCAAGGTTGGCGACGCCATCAAGGTTGATGACGCGATCGCCACGCTGGAATCCGACAAGGCGACGATGGATGTTCCGTCCACCGTCGCCGGTACGGTCAAGGAAGTGCTCGTCCAGATCGGCTCCAAGGTCGGTGAAGGCACGGTCCTGATCAAGGTTGAAAGTGGTGCCTCGGCTCCGGCCGCTGCCTCGCAAGCTGCTGCTCCGGCTCCCGTTGCCGCGCCTGTTGCTGCTCCGGCAGCCGCATCCCCGGCCGCACTGGCCCCGGCACTGGCCGCTGGCAGCAAGGTTCACGCCTCGCCATCGGTCCGTGCCTATGCCCGCGAACTCGGTGTCGATCTGAACAAGGTGCCGGCGACCGGCCCGAAAAACCGCATCGTCAAGGAAGACCTGACCAAGTACGTCAAGGGCGTCATGTCCGGTGCTGTGGCCGGACCGGCTGCTGCTGGCGGCGGTGCCAGCCTCGGTGGCGGGCTCGATCTGCTGCCCTGGCCGAAGGTTGATTTCGCCAAGTTCGGCGAGATCGAGGTCAAGCCGCTGTCGCGCATCAAGAAAATTTCCGGCCAGAACCTGTCGCGCAACTGGGTCATGATCCCGGCCGTGACCTATCACGAAGATGCCGACATCACCGATATCGAAGCCTTCCGCGTCCTGCTCAACAAGGAAAACGAAAAGGGTGGCGGGGCCAAGCTAACCATGCTCGCTTTCCTGATGAAGGCTTGCGTCAAGGGCCTGCAGAAATTCCCGGAATTCAATTCCTCGCTCGACGGCGACAATCTGGTGCTGAAGAAGTATTTCAACATCGGTTTCGCGGCTGATACCCCGAACGGCCTGGTTGTCCCGGTGGTCAAGAATGTCGACAAAAAGTCGGTCTTCGAACTGGCGCAGGAATCCGGTGATCTGGCCAAGCAGGCGCGTGACGGCAAGCTAAAGCCGGCCGACATGTCCGGTGCCTGCTTCACGATTTCCAGCCTGGGCGGTATCGGCGGCACTTACTTCGCACCGATCGTCAATGCACCGGAAGTCGCCATCCTCGGCGTCAACAAGTCGGCCATGAAACCGGTCTGGGACGGCAAAGCTTTCGTGCCGCGCCTCGTCCTGCCGCTGTCGCTGACCGCTGACCACCGCGTCATCGACGGTGCGCTGGCGACCCGCTTCAATGTCTATATCGCCCAGCTGCTGGCCGACTTCCGTCGCGTCGCGCTGTAAAGGGGAATGACC
>JAGTRV010000373.1 GCA_018262245.1 Pseudomonadota bacterium
GTACGGCGAATGGTAAAACGGCTCATCTAAATCTCCTTGAAATAAAAGGGGAAGAACGCCCCAACCGTGACTACTACACTTATTGATGTCAAATGCTGCTACAACCCACCAGACTCCAACCAGCCAAACAATCATCAGGAATTCGTGCATCGCACTGGCTTGCGGCAAACGCTCCGCGGCTTTCCAACGCATCCGGATAATCCCTGCAAAGGGAAGGCGCAACGCTACGGATCGGGAATACAACTCCAGCACAGGAAAAACAGAACGGGCACATGTTTTTGTCAGAGTTTTCACTCGGCGCAAAAGCACGCATCCCGGGCAAGCCTGCCTCGAATGCACCGTGGTTGCGGCGATCGATTTCCATGTGCATCAAATCCCCTCCATCAAGCCCCGGCGCTTCTTTTTTTTTTGCCGTCGGGCACCAACTCTCTTTTTTGTCTCTCGACAACCGGCTCACCGCCGGTCTGCTCGAAACACTATGGTTGGAAACATTAGTTCATTGTTCGTACTAATGCAACTGGTTTTTGCTTCCCAACAGCCCACCTTCCAACAACCCGATGCAACGCACCTTACTGCTCGTAAAAGCGGAATTCGAGCGGCCGCAGCAACGCATGCTTGACCAACGCCGCGGCACCGATGGCAATCGACTGCGAACCGAACCGCGCCAGCCTGATTTCGGGCAAGGTCAGCGCACAATCCTTTGCGTAGCGGTCGAGACAGGCGTAGGCGGGATCAAGCAGCGAGGCGCCGAATTCACAGACCGGTCCACCGATCACAATCCGGCCCGGGTTGAAATACGTCCACAGATTCTGGATCAGCCACGTCGTAGTCGTTTTGTACCAGAACGCTCAGATCCGGCACGCCGAGCAGAGCAAGCTCGTGGGCGAGATTGGCGCGGAAGGCCACATCGCGCCAGGCGAAATTCGGCGCCAGCTTGACGGTACCCTGCTGCCCGAACACCGTGCCAGGCACGCCCACGCCAACTCCAAGCAGGAGGCGTCCGTCAGACCTGGCCTGTTCGATCAGCGAAGCCACCAGGGCGGCAAGACGATGGATCACCGCCTCGGGACTATGGTCGGTCAAAGGCTCCGAAACATCGTTCAGGACATCTCCCGTCAGCGAAACCGTCAGGACATTGATGCTGTCAATGCTCACGTCCGCGCCGATGATGGCCATGCGCATGCCGTCGAGGAACAGCGGAGTCGGCCGGCGCCCGATGGCTCCGGTCGCCTGCACATCGGATTCGCGCAACCAGCCTTCGTCGATCAGATCCTGAACCAGCAGGCCAATCGTCGACTTCGTCAAGCCGGTTTCCTTGGACAGGTCGGCTCGCGACAGCCCGGGGAGTCGCTGAACGGCACGCACAATCGCCATTCGATTGATCTCCCGCAGCAGGCTTTGATCCCCCGTGATTGTCATGACAATAGTGGCCGCCGGTAATGGAGTGACTGACTCTGCTTAGCCTCGTTCCAGCTTCTATCGGTCGCAAACGACGAAAGCATGCGCGATTGGTCCTGACCGAACGCCAGAAAGGAGTCCCCATGCCCGCCGCAAATCTGCAGGATGTTTTTCTCGGTCGCCAGCCTATCCTCGATCGAAAGCAGCAGTTGTTCGCCTACGAACTGCTGTTCCGTAACGCCAGCGCGGAAAAAGGCAATTTCGCCAGTTTCCTGGATGGCAACCAGGCCACGGCGACCGTGATCATCAACGCCTTCACGGAATTCTCGCTGGCCGATGCGCTGGGGCCGTACCAGGGCTTCATCAAGGTTGACCAAGGCCTGCTGTTCAGCGACCTGATCAATGCCCTGCCGCCCCACACGGTCGTGCTCGAAATTCTCGACTCGGTGCCGCAAACGCCGGAAATGATCGCCCGCTGCGAGCAATTGCGCCAGGCCGGCTACATTCTGGCAACGCATGTGCGCCCCGAATCGCTCGATCACGACAAGCCGCTGCTCCAACTCGTCGAGGTCATCAAGGTCGATGTCACGCGAGTCGAACCGGAACGCCTCAAACAGCTTGCCCCCGCGCTGAAGCCGCTGCATAAGACACTGCTGGCGGAGAAGGTCGAGAGCCACGAGCAGATGCAGTTGTGCCACGATCTTGGCTTCGACCTCTTCCAGGGTTACTACTTCGCCCGACCCACGGTCATTCAGGGAAAACGTCTGCAGAGTTCGGAAGTAGCGTTGCTGCGGCTGCTCGGGCTGATCAGTCAGGACGCAGACACCGCGGAGATCGAAAAGGTCTTCAAGCAGGAGCCGGTTTTGACGCTCAACCTGCTGCGCCTCACGAACTCGGCCGGAGGCGGCCTGCCCACCCAGATCACTTCGCTGCGCCACGCCATCACCATTCTCGGCCGGCGCCAGTTGCTGCGCTGGCTTCAGCTTCTGCTGTACAGCGGCGCATCGAGTTCCGATCCGGTGGTCAACCCCTTGTTGCAGTTAGCCGCGACACGCGGCAGGCTGATGGAATTGCTCGTCGACCGGACGCCCGACGTAAAACGCGGAGGGCGCGATCTCATCGACCAGGCCTTCATGGTCGGCATCCTGTCACTGATGCCAACGCTTATCGGCGCCTCCATGGTGGAGATTCTTGCCCAGCTTCCCCTGGCAAAGCCGGTTCAGGACGCGCTCGGCGACCGCTCGGGAGTTCTTGGCGACCTGCTCAGCCTGGTCGAATCACTGGAAGAGGAAAACCACCAGAAGGCCAACGAAGTTTTCCGGCGTCTTCCGGACATCGATACGGCCTACGCCAACAACTGCCTGATGCGTGCCTTGACCTGGGCCAACAACCTGGCGCGGAGCACATCGTGACCATGCCAGGTCGCAACGATCGGGCGATGTCGCTACAATGCCCGCACAACAACATCCCATCGTGCGATAGCCGATGGCGCCTGACACGACATGCCTGAGACACACCGCTCGCAAATATTCCTTGGACGACAGCCGATTCTGGGGCGCGAGCAGCAACTGCTGGCTTACGAACTGCTTTTTCGCGAAGGCCCCATATTCACCAGCAATCGCGCGGAAATCACCGATCCCGCGCAAGCCACCGCCACCGTCATCGCCAATGCGTTCACCGAACTGAGCGCCAACGAAACGCTGGGGCCGTATCGCGGCTACATCAACGTCGACCAGGAATTCCTTTTCAACGATCTGATCGAGGCCCTTCCGCCCAAGGTCGTCGTCCTCGAAATTCTCGAGACGGTTGCCCCCACGCCGGAAGTAGTCGCCCGCTGCCAGCACCTGCGTGACAAGGGGTTTTCACTGGCGATCGATGACGTGGTCAAGATCGACGAGGCGTATCGCCCGCTGCTCGAACTGCTTCAACTCCTGATCTACACCAACCCCAAAGGCAATGGCCAGGGAGACAATCCGCTGCTGCCGCTCGCCGCGACGCGGGGCAGGCTGATGGAACTGCTGGCTGAAAAACTCGTGCCGCGAAACCGGGAATTTTCCGACCAGGCCTTCATGGTCGGCATCATGTCGCTGATGCCGGCGCTGCTCGGCGTGCAAATGGAGGAAATACTGACCCACCTGCCGGTCGCCCCGCGTGTCAGACAGGCGCTGACGGAGCAGACCGGGCAACTCGGCCACCTGCTACTGCTTGCCCAGGCGACCGAACAGACCGATCCTGATGTATTCGCCGAAGCCGTGCAGCGCGTGCCGGGGATTTCCCTGGAGTTCCTTGACGAATGCCTGGCACAGGCCCTGTAC
>JAGTRV010000199.1 GCA_018262245.1 Pseudomonadota bacterium
CGGCCAGTCGTGCCGGGCTTTCGGCAAAGGTTGTCCGGCGCTCGCTGGATCGTATTGATGACGCGCTTCTGCCGGCGGTTTTGCTGCTGAAAAACGAGGAGGCCTGCGTTCTTCTCGGGTGGGATGCTTCCGGGCAGATGGCCCGCTTGCTGTTTCCCGAGACGGGCCAAGGGACGGTCCTGTTGTCGCGAGAGATGTTGGCCGACCGCTATCTGGGCATCGCCATATTTGCCCGGCCGCATTTCAGATTTGACAGTCGTACGCCTCAGGTCGGCGACGTCAAACTTCGTCACTGGTTCTGGGGTGCGCTGGCCGATCAGTGGCCAGTCTATCGTGATGTTCTCGGCGCAGCCATGCTGATCAATCTGGTGGCCCTGGCCATGCCGCTCTTCACGATGAATGTGTATGACCGGGTGGTTCCCAATCGGGCATTTGAAACGCTCTGGGTGCTGTCGCTCGGAATCATGCTGGTCATCGGGATCGATATGGTCCTGCGCTCCTTGCGCGGCTATTTCATCGACCTGGCCAGCGCACGGATCGATATGCAGCTTTCCGCCAAGATCATGGAGCGCGTGCTTGGCGTCCGGATGGAGGCCAGGCCGGCTGCCGTCGGTGCCTTTTCATCCAATTTGCGTTCTTTCGAGTCGGTACGGGATTTCATTACCTCGGCTTCGGTTACCGCCTTCATCGATCTGCCTTTCGCCTTGTTGTTCGTGCTGGTGATTGCGATCATTGCTTGGCAGTTGATCATTCCCGTGTTGCTGGCCATCGTGTTCGTGGTTATCTACGCCTACGTGCTGCAGCACAAGATGCATGCCTTGTCGGAGACGACTTATCGGGCGTCCGCCCAGCGAAACGCCACGCTGATCGAAAGTCTGACGGCGCTGGAGACGATCAAGACCCAAGGCGCCGAAGGTGTGATGCAGGCGAAGTGGGAAAAGACAGTGGCCTTTGTGGCCAGGGTCAATAACCAGATGCGTTTCCTCTCGGCGGCCGCCACCAATGGCGCCATGGAAATTCAACAAATTGTTAACGTCGTTGTCGTCATTGCCGGCGTCTATCTGATTGGTGATGGCAAACTGAGCATGGGCGGCCTGATTGCCTGCACGATGCTGACTTCGCGGGCCGTGGCGCCACTGGGGCAGATGGTTGGCTTGCTGATGCAGTACCACAACGCCAAAGTGGCGCTGACCTCGCTTGAGCAGATCATGAAAAACCCGGTCGAAAGGCCGGCCGACGCCAACTTTGTTCATCGCCCGGAGCTGAAGGGGGATATCGAGTTTCGCGATGTCGAGTTCAGCTATCCCAATTCCCAGATTGCCGCGTTGCGAGGCCTTAGTTGCCGGATCAACGCCGGCGACAAGGTGGTCGTCATCGGTCGTGTCGGGTCTGGCAAGACGACCTTGCAGAAGCTGCTGCTGGGCTTGTATCAGCCGACTGGCGGGGCAGTCAGTATCGATGGCGTCGACCTTCGCCAACTGGACCCAGCTGACCTGCGGCGCAACATCGGCTACGTTGCCCAGGATTTGACGTTGTTCTATGGCACCTTGCGCGAAAACATTGCCATCGGGGCGCCCTATGCCGACGACGCCGCCATCGTGGCCGCTGCCGAGGCTGGTGGCTTGACCGAATTCGTCAATCGTCATCCGGATGGTTTCGACATGATGATCGGCGAGCGGGGCGACTCGCTTTCCGGTGGTCAGCGGCAGGGTGTGGCGATTGCCCGGGCTTTCCTGATGGACCCGCCGATTTTGCTGCTCGACGAGCCGACCAGCGCGATGGATTTCTCATCGGAGCAGCAGTTCAAGGAGCGACTCCGGCTGATGGCGGCTCACAAGACCGTCGTGATCGTTACCCATCGCAACAGTCTGCTTGATCTGGCGACGCGTGTGATGGTCGTTGATGATGGCCGCATCGTTGCCGATGGTCCGCGTGATCAGGTCATTCAGGCGCTGCAGAGTGGTCGTGTCGGGAGAGCATCATGAGTCGCCTTAAAACAGCGCTTCATGCCACCCACGCCTGGTTGGAAAGTGTGGCCCGGCGCGCGGCGCCGCATGTCGAAAAGGTTCTCGGGAGATTGCCGAACCGGGAAGAGGTCGAAGTGGTTGATTTCGCGACGGATGCCGATCTGGCGATGCTGCGTCAGGAGCCGTTGCGCGCACGCGTCCTTTTGCGCTCGATCAGCGTCGTATTCATCATGTTTGTGCTTTGGGCCGCCATTGCCCAGCTCGACGAGGTGACCCGGGGTGAAGGCCGGGTGATTCCGTCGCGCCAGATTCAGATTCTTCAGAGCATCGACGGCGGGCTGGTTTCAGAAATTCTGGTCAAGGAAGGCGAGGTCGTTCAGCCCAACCAGTTGCTGATCAAGATCGATGAAACGCGCTTCGTCTCCTCGGTGAAGGAAAATCAGGCGCAGTATCTGGGTTTGGTTGCCAAAGCGGCTCGCCTGCGGGCGATTTCGGAAGGCAAGCCGTTTGTGCCGCCGCCGGAAGTGCTCAAGGCTGATCCTTCGATCGTCCAGCAGGAACGTCAGTTTTACGAGGCGAGAAACGACGAGCTGAATGCCACGGTGTCCATAGCCCGCCAGCAACTCGCCCAGCGCCAGCAGGAACTCAACGAAGCCCAGGCCAAGAGATCGCAGGCTTCACAAGGCTATGACCTGACCTCCAGGGAACTGGCGGTGACCAAGCCCTTGATCAACTCCGGAGCCGTCTCCGAGGTCGAGTTGCTGCGTCTTGAGCGCGACGTCTCGCGCTACCGCGGTGAGCGTGACATGGCCTCGGCCCAGATTTCCAGGGTTCAGGCCTCGATTCATGAAGCCCAGCGCAAGATCGAGGAGGTCGAGCTGACCTTCCGTAACGATGCCAGCAAGGAACTTTCCGAAACAATGGCCAAGCTGAACAGTCTGGCGGAAGGCAGCGTCGCGCTGTCAGATCGGGTCAAGCAGTCGTCGATTCGTTCGCCGGTCAAGGGCACGGTCAAGCGCCTGCTGGTCAATACCGTCGGTGGCGTCGTTCAGCCGGGCAAGGACATGATCGAAATCGTTCCATTGGAAGACACGCTATTGCTGGAAGCCAGGGTGTTGCCGCGCGATATCGCCTTCCTGCGGCCCGGGCAGCCGGCCATGGTCAAGTTCACAGCCTACGATTTCTCCATTTATGGCGGGCTGGATGGAACGCTCGAACACATCGGCGCCGACAGCGTCATTGACGAAAAGGGCAATGCCTTCTATACCGTGCGGGTTCGGACCAACAAACCCGGTTTTGGCAATGCCAACCTGCCGATTATTCCTGGCATGGTGGCAGAGGTCGATATTCTGACGGGCAAGAAGAGTGTCCTGGCCTATCTGATCAAGCCAGTCCTCAGGGCCAAGAGCGTGGCTTTGACGGAACGCTGATGAATCATTACTTTGTTGATCGCGAAGCGGTGCCTTTGCCGAGCTGGCTGGCCGCTTTTCCTCAAGCCCGGACAATGTGCCGGGAAGACGTTTTGGGCTTTCCTGCTGGTGAGTCCGCAATTCTTTGGTATCGATGCCGGTCCAGTGAATCTGTGTCGTCGGTATTGCGCTTTCCTTGTCTTGAAGCCGGGCAGCGTGTGGTTCTGTTGGCCGATGAACCCGACGAGTCGGTCGTTGAGGAGGCCTTGGCCCTGGGGGCGTCGGGCTGCTGCAATACCAATGCAGCACCCGAAGTTCTGCGTCAGGTCGCGCTGGTTGTCGAGAACGGGGGCTTGTGGGTTGGCCAGTCCTTGTTGCTGCGTTTGGTTGGTGGGGCATCGCGGGCTCTGGCGACGAAATCCGAAAGGCCGCCGCGGGTGGACTGGGCGATGCTGCTCTCCGAGCGGGAGGTCCAGGTAGCGCGACTGGTTGCCGGTGGTGCCAGCAACCGCGAGGTTGCCGAGCAGCTGTCGATTACCGAGCGGACGGTCAAGGCCCATATGTCGGCCATCTTCGAGAAGCTCGGTCTGCGTGATCGGTTGCAACTCTCGCTACATATCAATGGCGTGAATTTTTAACGCGCTAGCGTGGGTTTATTCACGCTTTTTTTACAACAACTGTACTTTGGTTCAATAGCTTGCCGGTATTGATACATTTACACTTTTAGCATTGCTAATAGTGTCTGGAGTATCACCATGGCTCAAGCCCAAGTCGTCGCTAAAATTTCCGAACTGTCTGGCCAGGCGTTTGCGCGAGATAGTGCAGGAAACACGCGCCGTCTCAAGTTTGGCGACGTGATTCGCGAAGGCGAGAGCGTGGTGGCAGCTGATGGTGCCAAGGTCGTGCTGGTCTTGGCTGATGGCCGCGAGATGACCGTCCGTCCGGGCGAAACGGCCAGGATTGATGCTGAAGTAGCGGCAGCGGTCATGCCGGATGCCTCCGACAGTGCCGTCGTCAATGATCAAAACAGCTTTCAGAAAATCGCCAAGGCCCTGCAGTCGGGTAGCGATCTTGATGCCCTGCTCGAAGAAGATGCGCCGGCAGCGGGCTTGGCCGGCCAAGGCGGCAACGAAGGGCATACCTTTGTCGAACTCCTGCGTATTGTTGAAACAGTCGATCCGTTGGCGTATCAGTTTGGCACTAATCGTGGCAGTCCGACTGAGACCATCGAAGGTGCGCCAGTCACGGTGACCGTCGCTAGCGAGCCGGAACAGGTGCTCTTTGCTCGCGATGATGCGAATGCGGTGAGCGAGCGGGTCGATAGCACCGCTGCCAGCACCATCAGTGGAAATGTCGTGGCTGCGGGTGCTGCAAGCGATGTTGCTGATTCTGGTTTGCCTGGTGCCGTGCTTACGGTGACCCAGATAGCTTTTGGTACAACGGTCGCAGCTCCGGGGGCGGTGATTGCCCTGGCGCACGGTACGCTCACCATTGCTGCCGACGGCAGCTATACATACACCGTCAATAACGCCGATCCAGTCGTCAATGCCCTCAATGTCGGCAATCAACTGACTGAGCAGGTGACCTACACAATTACCGATGGCCAGGGGCATACCGCCCAGGCGACGCTGACGCTGACCATCAATGGTGCGAACGACAGCCCGACCGCTACTGTTGGCGCGGCGATAGCCTCTGCGGAAGATACTTCGATCGTTGTTCCGCTTTCCGGTACCGATCCAGATAGCCCGATCGCATTCGTGACGGTTACTACCTTGCCGACGGACGGTTCCCTGCTTAAGGCTGACGGTACGCCAGTCGTTGCCGGTGAGCAAATCGCCGTCGATCCCGCTACGCATCAGGCGCTACTGACTTTTGTGCCCAATGCGAATTTCAATGGAATGGTTTCCTTCCAGTTCACGGTGACCGACACCGGTGGCCTGACTTCGGCGCCGGCAACCCAGCAAATCACCATCAACCCGGTGAACGATGCCCCGGTGGCGGTCGTTGCCCCGGTCTCGGGTGACGAAGACAGCACGATTGCGGTCCCGCTGAGCGGGACCGATGTCGATGGCAGCATTCAGTACGTCACCGTCACGGCCTTGCCGCCGGCGGCCCAAGGCATCCTGACCCTGGCCGACGGCACCACCGCCGTCGTTGCCGGCGACCACCTGAGCCCGGCCCAAGCCGCTGGCCTGCTCTTCAAGCCGGTCGCTGACTACAACGGCACGGTCGACATTGCCTTCACCGTCACCGACAACGCCAACGCCACCTCGGCCCCGGCCACCCAG
>JAGTRV010000070.1 GCA_018262245.1 Pseudomonadota bacterium
ATCAACCTCGGCGCCACCGCCATCGGCACCGGCATCAACGCCCACCCCGACTACGCCCCGCTGGTCTGCCGCAAGCTGGCCGAAATCAGCGGCATACCGGTCGTCACTGCGCCCAACCTGATCGAGGCGACACAGGATTGCGGCAGTTTCGTGCAACTCTCCGGCGTCCTGAAGCGTGTCGCCGTCAAGCTATCCAAGGTGTGCAATGACCTGCGCCTGCTCTCCTCCGGCCCGCGTGCCGGCTTCAACGAGATCAACCTGCCGCCGCGCCAGGCCGGTTCGTCGATCATGCCGGGCAAGGTCAATCCGGTCATTCCGGAAGTGGTCAACCAGATCGCCTTCGAAGTGATCGGCAACGACACCACCGTCACCTTCGCTGCCGAAGCCGGCCAGCTGCAGCTCAACGCCTTCGAGCCGATCATCGCCCACAGCCTGTTCAAGAGCGCGCTGCACCTGACCAACGGCTGCCGCGTGCTGGCCGACCATTGCGTCAATGGCATCACGGCCAACCGCGACCAGCTGCGCGAATCGGTCGAGCGCTCGATCGGCATTGTCACCGCCCTCAACCCGTACATTGGTTACGCCAACGCCACCGAAGTCGCGGCCGAAGCCTTCCGCAGCGGGCGCGGCGTCGCCGAGGTGGTCATCGAACGCGGTCTGATGAGCCAGGAGCAACTGGCCGAGGTGCTGCGCCCCGAGGTGCTGACCCGCCCACAAGTCATCCCCCTGCCTGTCGCCGCCTGATCCGGGCGTCTTTCCACTCAGTATCCCAAGGAAACCATCATGAAAATGAATCGCCTGACCACCTGGATCGGCATCGCCATGCTGCTCGGCGTCATCGTTGGCTATGCCTGCAATGCGCTCGCCCCGTCACCGGCCGCCGCCAAGGAAATCGCCGGCTACTTCGGCATCCTGACCGACATCTTCCTGCGCCTGATCAAGATGATCATCGCCCCGCTCGTCTTCGCCACCCTGGTCGCCGGGCTGGCCAACATGGGCGACTCGAAGACGGTCGGCCGCATCGGCGGCAAGGCCCTCGGCTGGTTCGTCGGCGCCTCCTTCTGCTCGCTGCTGCTCGGCCTGATCTTTGCCAACCTGCTGCAACCGGGCGTCGGCCTCAGCGTGCCGCTGCCGGAAGCGAGCGCGACACTGAATCTGAAAACCAGCGCGCTGAATCTGAAGGATTTCATCACCCATGTCTTCCCGAAGAACATCTTCGAAGCCATGGCGGCCAATGAAATCCTGCAGATCCTGGTCTTCGCCGTGTTCTTCGGCCTGGCCCTCGGCCACCTGCACAACCAGATGGCGCGCAGCCTGGTGTGCACGATGGAGGAAGTCGTCCATGTCATGCTCAAGGTCACCGACTACGTGATGCGCTTCGCCCCGGTCGGGGTGTTTGGCGCAGTGGCCGGGGCGATCACGACCAACGGCCTGGGCATGCTGCTCGTTTTCGGCAAGCTGCTGGTCAGCTTCTACGTCGCGCTGGCCGCGCTGTGGATCGTGCTGATCACTGCCGGTTACTTCGTACTCGGCAAGGACATCTTCCGCCTGCTCAAGCTGATCCGCGGCCCGATGCTGGTCGGTTTCTCGACGGCGAGCAGCGAATCGGTGTATCCGAAGCTGATGGAACAACTGGAAAAATTCGGCATCCGCAACCGCGTCGTCAGCTTCGTGCTGCCGCTCGGCTACTCGTTCAACCTCGACGGCTCGATGATCTACACCACCTTTGCCGCCCTGTTCGTGGCCCAGGCCTACGATATCCCGATGACGCTGACTGCCCAGATCACCATGCTGCTGGTCCTGATGGTGTCGTCCAAGGGTATCGCCGGTGTGCCGCGCGCCTCGCTGGTCGTCGTCGCCGCCGTGCTGCCCATGTTCAACCTGCCGGAAGCCGGCCTGCTGCTGGTGCTCGGCATCGACCATTTCCTCGACATGGGGCGCACCGTCACCAACGTGCTGGGCAACGCCATCGCCACCACGGTGGTCGCCAAGTGGGAAAACGCCATCGACCCGATCCCCCCCGAACTGGCCGACGCCGACGAGGCGCTGCCGGTCCCTGAAGAGCCTGCCGCCCTGGCCGCCTAAGTCTTTTGTCTCCTCCGGGTTCGACTCAACCCTCGAACGTCGAACCCGCTTGTTTGCCCGGTGCACCGCACCGGGCTTTTTTTCCCCTATCCTGACAACCACCATGATCGACTGGACCCTCCTCGCTCCCGCAGCCTTCTTTGCCGGCATGGTCGACGCCGTGGTTGGCGGCGGCGGCCTGATCCAGATTCCCGTCCTGCTCGGCCAATTTCCGCAGACCGCCATCCCGACGCTGTTCGGTACCAACAAGGTCGCCAGCATTGCCGGCACCGGTGCCGCCCTGTGGCGCTATGCGCGCCGCGTGCGCATTCCGTGGGCCGTTGTCCTGCCCGCCACCGTTGCCGC
Organism: Pseudomonadota bacterium; assembly: GCA_018262245.1. GTDB lineage: Bacteria > Pseudomonadota > Gammaproteobacteria > Burkholderiales > Rhodocyclaceae > Azonexus. The sequence continues at coordinate 2,431 of JAGTRV010000070.1, forward strand.
CCTGCTCGGCGCCTGGGGCGGAGCCGCGCTGGTTGCCTGGCTGCCGCGCGAAACCATGCGCCCGCTAGTCGTCGTCATGATGATCGCCGTGGCGGTCTATACCTTCATGAAAAAGGATCTCGGCCAGCAGGTGACGCGCGTCATCGACGGTCGCGACCGCTGGAAGGGCGCCCTGTTCGGCGGCCTGATCGGCGTCTACGACGGCTTCTTCGGCCCCGGCACCGGCAGCTTCCTGATTTTCGGCTTCGTCCGCCTGTTCGGCATGGACTTCGTGCAGGGCTCGGCCAGCGCCAAGGTCATCAATTTCGCCACCAACCTGTCGGCCATCGCCTTCTTCGCCAGCCACGGGCCGCTGCTCTGGCAGGTCGGCCTGGTCATGGCCGTCTGCAACCTGGCCGGCTCCTGGGTGGGCACCCACCTCGCACTCAAGCATGGTGCCGGCTTCATCCGCAAAGCCTTCCTTGGCGTGGTCGTCGTGCTGATTGCCAAGCAACTGGCCGACCTCTTCGGCTGAGCGCGGTAACATAGGCCATCCTGCACCGTTCGCCACCCGATGCCCCGACTCCGCTCCCTGCCGCTGTTGCTGCTCTGCCTGCTGCTGGTCGCCCTGAGCGGCGTCTCGGCCTACCGCATCGCGCAGCGCCTGGGCATCGCCGACCTGCAGGCGACCGGCCTGCACCGGCTCGACCTGTACGCTGCCAGCTTGGAACGGGAGATCAGCAAGTACGCCTTCCTGCCCGGCACGCTGAGCCTGGAGCCGGAAGTTCTCGACCTGCTTGCCGGGACAGCCGGCGACAGCGCCGCCGCCCGGGTCAACGGCTATCTCGAAAAGCTCAACGAACGCGCCGGCACGCTATCGATTTACGTCATGGACACCCGCGGCAAGGTGCTCGCCACCAGCAACTGGCGGCGTCCGGACAGTTTTCTCGGCGAAGAGCTGTCCTTCCGCCCCTATTTCCGCGAGGCGCTGGAGAGCGGCAACGGCCGTTTCTTCGGCATCGGCACCACGCGCGGCGAGCCCGGCTATTACCTTGCCTCGGCATTGACCGGCGACAACGGCACACTGGGCGTCGCGGTGATCAAGGTCAGCCTCGAACAGCTGGAAAAATCGTGGACCACGGTCGAGGCGCCGGTGCTGGTCGCTGACGAAAATGGCGTGGTCATCCTGTCCGCCGTGCCCGGCTGGAAATTCACCACCCTGCGCCCGCTCGACGACAGCACGCGCGCCGCCTTCGACCACACCCAGCAATACAACCGGCGCGCCCTGCAACCCCTGGGCATCAAGCAGATCGAAGACTACGACCACGGCGTCCGCCTGGTGCGCATTGCCGCCAACGGCCCGGAAACGGTGTCGGTTTACCCGGTCACCGGGCGCTTCCTTGAACAGTCGCGCACCCTGCCCGGCACGCCGTGGACGCTGACCGTGCTGTCCCATCTCGAACAGGTCGACGACCTGGCCCAGAGCCGCGCCGCGCTGGCCGCCATCGCCGCCGCCTGCCTGTGCCTGCTTGGCGTCATCCTGAACGAACGGCGCCGCCACCTGCGCGACCGGCTGGCTGCCCGCGAAGCCCTGCAGCAGGCGCATGATGAACTGGAACGCAAGGTCGAGGAACGCACCGCCGACCTGTCGTCCGCCAACCAGCAACTGCAGGACGAGGTCGGCGAACGCATCCGCGCCGAACGTACCCTGCGCGCCGCCCAGGACGAACTGGTGCAGGCCGGCAAGCTGGCAGTCATCGGCCAGCTGTCCACCGGCATCGCCCACGAACTGAACCAGCCGCTGGCTGCGCTGCGCACGCTGTCGGCCAACGCCGAGCGCTTCCTGGAACGCGGCGATGTCGACACCACGCGCACCAACCTCGGCCGCATTGCCGACCTGGTCGACCGCATGGGCCGGATCACCGGCCAGTTGCGCAACTTTGCCCGCAAGTCGAGCGGCCAGTCGGCCCCAGTGCCACTTTGCCACGCTCTGGACAACGCGCTGGCCCTGCTCGATGCTCGCATCCGCCGCGCCGGCGCCGAGATCGAGCGCAGCTGCCCGGTCGATGAGCCGGTCGCCCTGTGCGACGCCAACCGGCTGGAACAGGTGCTGATCAACCTGGTCGGCAACGCGCTCGACGCGATGGCCGACCAGCCCCGCCCGCGCCTCGAACTGGCCTGGGAATGCGCTGAAGGCATGGTCCGCCTGCATGTCCGCGACCACGGCCCCGGTCTCAGTGACGAGGCGCTAGCCCATCTGTTCGAACCCTTTTTCACCACCAAGCCGGCCGGCGATGGCCTCGGCCTCGGCCTGGCCATTTCCGCCGGCATCATCCGCGACTTCGGTGGTAGCCTGCACGGAGCCAACCATCCCGACGGTGGCGCCATCTTCACACTCGAACTCCCGCTCGCTCCCGCGCCATGACCGACGACCTGAAAATCCTGATCATTGAAGACGACCCCGATGTGGCGCTCGGCTGCGAGCAGGCGCTGCAACTCGAAGGACTGGCCGCCGAATGCGCCGGCAGCGCCGAACTGGCACGCCACCGCCTGCATGCCGACTTCCCCGGCATCGTGATCAGCGATATCCGCCTGCCCGGCCAGGATGGCCTGAGCCTGCAGCGCGAACTGCACGCCCTCGACCCGGAATTGCCGGTGCTACTGATCACCGGCCACGGCGATGTGTCGATGGCCGTGCAGGCGATGAAGGATGGCGCCTACGATTTCCTGCAAAAGCCCTTTGCCCCCGAGCAGCTCGTCGACATCGCCCGCCGCGCGCTGGAAAAGCGCCGGCTGGTCCTCGAAGTGCGCGCCCTGCGCCGCCAGCTCGACCAGCGCAATCTGCTCGAAGCCCGCCTGATCGGCAACTCGGCCGGTATGGCCCGCGTCCGTGGCCTGATCGGCGCCCTGGCCAGCAGCGCGGCCGACGTGTTGATCCACGGCGAGACCGGCACCGGTAAGGAACTGGTTGCCCGCTGCCTGCACGACGCCAGCCCGCGGGCCAAGGGCAATTTCGTCGCCATCAACTGCGGCGGCCTGCCGGAAACGCTGTTCGAAAGTGAAATCTTCGGCCACGAGGCGGGCGCCTACACCGGCGCCGGCAAGCGGCGCATCGGCAAGATCGAGTACGCCAACGGTGGCACGCTGTTCCTCGACGAAATCGAAACCATGCCGGTCCCGATGCAGATCAAGTTGCTGCGTGTGCTGCAGGAGCGCACGTTGGAGCGGCTCGGGTCGAATACGGCGATTCCCATCGACTGCCGCATCATCGCCGCGACCAAGGAAGACCTGACGGCATTGTCCGAGCAGGGAAAATTCCGTGCCGACCTCTACTACCGCCTGTCGGTCGCCAACCTGCCGCTGCCACCGCTGCGCGAGCGGCGCGAGGACATCCCGCTGCTCTTCGAACATTTCCTGCTGCAAGCCGCCGCCCGCCACGAGCGCGCCGTGCCGGCGACATCCGCCGGCCGCATGCAGCAACTGGTCGGCTACCACTGGCCGGGCAACGTGCGCGAATTGCGCAATGTGGCCGACCGCTGCGTGCTCGGCATCGAAGCCGGCTCGCCACCTTTCGGTCAGCCCGCCGGCGATGCACCGCGCCCGCTGGCCGAGACCGTCGACGCCTTCGAACGCGCCCTGATCGCCGACGCCCTGCGCCGCTATGGCAGCCTGGCGCGCACCGCCGAAGCCCTGGTCATCGCCAAGACAACACTGCACGACAAGATTCGAAAATACGGTTTGCACGGCGAGTAAGCCGCCCAAAAGCAAAGGGCAGACCGGCAATGCCGGCCTGCCCTTGTTCCATTCCCCTGCCGGGGCAACGCTTCCGGTAAAAAGCGCCTGTCCGGACCAACCGGAGCCGGGTTCGGCTACTACTTCCCGGCTCGTGGCCAGAAGGGTCGATGCAGATCAGTTGTCGCCATTAGAACGCAGACGAATCCATCTGAAAAATTCAGAATTACGATATAGCCATCTTTAAAAACGATAGACTGACCGTTCTACATCTATCCGTACCGACATGGAACTGCGCCAGCTCCGCTACTTTCTCGCCATCGCCGAACACGGCAGCTTCTCCAAAGCTGCCAGCTCGGTCCATGTCGCACAATCCGCGCTCAGCCACCAACTCGCGCAACTGGAAGACGAACTCGGCCAGCCGCTCTTTCACCGCCTGCCGCGCGGGGTGGCGCTGACACCGGCCGGTCGGGCCTTCCATCCGCATGCCCTGTCCATCCTGCGCCAGGTCGAGGATGCCCGGCACAGCGTCACCCAGGCCGAGGGCGAGACCGTCGGCAAGGTCATTTTCGGCATCCCGCACAGCGTTTCACAAGCCCTCGCCCTGCCGTTGCTCAAGGCGGTGCGCACCGCCCTGCCCCGCGTCGAGCTGGAACTGACCGAAGAACTGACCGGCAACCTGATCCCGCAGTTGCGGACCGGCCTGATCCACCTGGCGGTTCTTTTCGACGATGGCCAGCTCGACGAATTCCGCTGCCACCCGCTGCTCGAAGAAGCGCTGCAGCTGATCTCCCCCGCCGAAGCTCCTGATGCGCCAAGCGGCCCGATCAGCCTGCGCGACGCCCTGCGCCTGCCGCTGATCCTGCCCGCTTCGCCCCACGGCGTCCGCCCCATCGTCGAGGCTGCCGCCAAACAAGCCGGCCGCGCTGCCCCCAACGTGGTTGCCGACATCAGCTCGATCAGCATCCTGCGCACCAGCCTGCTCGCCGGCCTCGGCCACACGCTGCTGCCGCCGATGCCACTACTGCATGAGCTGGAGACTGGCAAATTGCGCGCCGTCCCCATCGCCCCGGAACACCTGAGCCGCCGCCTCATGCTCTGTACCTCCCGCCAGATTCCCGCCTCCGCCGCCACCCTGGCCGTCGCCCACGTGGCGCAGACATTGGTCGGCCAGCTCTGCGCCGATGGCAGCTGGCGTGAAGCCCAACTGATCGCGACCGAATCGCCGCCTTTTATTGAGAATTAAACGGGCTCGGGCGCTACCGGGGAAACTTGATCGCAGCTATCTGCCAACCGAAGCCCTGCCGCCGAAAGAAAATGAGAGATTCTGGATGCATTGAACTAAAGTTTCTGTTCATGCAAATTGCCTAGGTCCGATTTTTTTTCGAAGGGTAAAGCCACGGCCTGAGCAGCCGTGTCAGCCTCGGCGCAATGCCCCAAGTCATGATGGCCACAACCAGCAGCGTCAACAGAAAAATACGGGCCATCAGCGTCCAGGGAGCGAGGATGTCTCCCAACAGCAGAAAGAGTAAATACACCGTCGGGAAAATCCCCAGCCACGTTACGACCGCAATTTTCCAACGCGGGGGCTGTCCGGACTGAGCGCCGGTCCGGGGCTGAAACCAGTGCGCCAATCCTGAAATTCCACGCTCTACTGCCACGCCTTCGATGTAGGGGGCAATGCTCGCCAGGCCAGCTGCGCGTTCGGCTGAGGTTTGCCATGCTTCAAGGCTGCCCGCATCTTCAAATGCGAGCAAGGCGTGGTACAGCGTGTCTTCGACGGCGACCTCGTCGCCCGGGTGAACCAACTGAGCCCCCAGGCACCCGGGAAAGGCTTCTGCCTGCGCAATAAACTCAGCCATCAGCCATTCAAACTGAGCTTCGTTACCAGGCTTGGGGCGGCGGCTCACCAGCAGCATAACCGGGTGGGTTTGTGAATTCTTCATGAGGAGTATTTCTCAGCGACGGGCATAAACGCCAGGGGAGCAGGTCAAAAAGACAAAGGGCTCTAATTGTATTTTTATCTGTAATTTCCAATAAGATGGGGAAATTACTATTGACTGTTGCGCATGTGCACCAATGACTTCACCAGACCTCAATGACCTGCTGTACTTTGTTTCCGTAGTACGCCATCGCGGATTTTCCGCCGCTGCGCGAGTGACAGGTATCGAGAAAAGTCGTCTCAGTCGGCGCGTCGCTGAACTGGAAACGCACATTGGTGTCAGACTTTTACAACGCTCGACCCGACGCATCGGCCTGACCGAAGCTGGAGAGCAGTTCTACGAGCGCTGCCTCGCTGTTGTCGAGGAAGCCGAAGCGGCCTACGAAAGTATGGCCAACTTGCGCATCGAACCCGTTGGCTCGGTCAGAATGACCTGTCCGCCCGTTCTTGCGCAGACCTACCTGGCCCCACTATTGCCAGCCTATCTGGCCAGCCATCCCAAGGTAAACCTGTACATCGAACCAACCGACCGTGAAGTGGACTTGGTCGAGGAACGTTTTGACTTGGCCCTCCTGGCACGTCCTAAAATCGACGCCGTTGCAGGCATCGTGGTGCGAAGTTTTGGCAGTGCCAGGAGAATTCTGGTTGCCGCGCCGGGATACCTGCATGAAGCGGGAAAACCGGAAACGCCCGACGAGATTCCGCGCTTTAACACCTTGGGGATGGCCAGTAATGTCCGTGAAGGCACTGTCCATTGGGAAATGTCTTCTGCGGAGGGCGTTATGCACTCGGTTAGTCACATCCCCAGGCTACAAACAAACGACTTGCGTCTTCAGCTTGAGGCCACCATCGGAGGCGCTGGCATCGCGCTGTTGCCAGAACCGATTGCCGCCATCAGCATCAAGAAGGGGTTGCTCGAGCATCTTCTGCCCACCTGGTCGGCCTCATCGAATCTCCTGTGCCTGGCCTATCCTGCGCCCAGAGGGATGCTGCCATCAGTCAGAAGTGTGCTCGATTTCCTTTTGCTGCACCTCCCAGCGGTTATCCGGGAGCGCAGCGTTATTGCCGACACGACTCAAGCCAGCTTGAGCACTTCCGTTGCGCCTTGAGCAAATGGACCGAAATGCGCAATCACAAACTCAATGAAGCTTCTGAGCTTCGGGGTCATACGGCGGTCAGGTGCATAGAGGATGTGCATAGGCCGAGTAGGCGCATGGTAGTCGGGCAATAAGGTCACCAACTTTCCGGATGCAATATAGGGTTCAACTATTTCGGAGGGTTGGAGTAAAACCCCCATCCCGGATACGGCCGCAGCCATCAATGCTTCACCACTATCCACCATCAGGCGACCAGAGACCGGGACCGTGACGGAGCCTTCCGGCCCAATCAAGGTCCAGCGCTTACTCAATTCAGGATGTAAAAAGCCCAAACATTCCTGGTGCGAAAGGTCCTGTGGCTTTTCAATGGGACCACGCGCCGCCAGATAACTGGGTGCGGCACACAGGATGAGCCGATATGGCGCCAGCGGCCGGGCAATCAAACCACTATCCGTCAATTCGCCTATGCGAATCACAAGGTCGTAGCCTTCGTCGATGGCATCGACTCGCCGGTTGGACATGCTCATTTCCAGCGTTACTTCAGGATGGGCGCTCAAATAGGCGGGCAACATCGGTGAGAGCGCATGGATGCCAAACGTTACCGGAGCATTGATACGCAACCGTCCGCGTGGCGTTGCCCGGGTTTCCGCTACCAGTCCTTCGGCGGCTTCGACATCGGCCAGAATCGCCTTCGCCCGGTCATAGAACTCGCGGCCAATGTCAGTCAGATGTTGTCGGCGAGTCGTGCGATTGAGCAGACGAACCCCCAAATGCTGTTCCAGCATCTGCACATGCTTACCTACCAGCTGTGACGACATTTCAAGTGCATTTCCCGCCGCCGAAAACGACCCAAGCTCAACTGCCTTGGCGAACACCGCCATGCTTTGCAACCTATCCATTACAAACAATCCATTTCAAGTGATGGCTGAATTTGGCAATTTATTCAAGCAGGTTTCAAGTCGTACAGTAGCACCACCTAATCCAGTTGCAAACAAGGAGCTACAAAATGAAAGTCGCCATCATCGGTACAGGAAACATGGCCAGCGGTCTGGCAAATACGCTTGCAGGAGCCCAGCACGAAGTCATCATCGGCAGCCGCGACCCGGCAAAAGCCGCCGCACTGGCCGAGAAAATTGGTCATGGCGCTCAAGGTGGTGGCATTGAAGCTGCTACCCAATTGGCCGACGTGGTCATTCTTGCTATCCCTTACGGTGGCGTAGCCGAGGCAATCAAAGCGGCCGGCAGCCTCAGCGGCAAGGTACTGGTCGATATTACCAACCCAATCAGCGCCGATTACAAGAGTCTGGTGATTGGTCACACCACCTCGTCTGCTGAGGAAATCCAGGCACTGGCCCCCACAGCGAGCGTAGTCAAAGCCTTCAACACGATTTTTGCCCAGTTGCTGCCCACCGAGGCACGTCAAGGCAAGACCTTGCAGGTCTTCGTGGCCAGCGATGATGCCGCAGCCAAAGCGCAAGTATCCGTACTGGCGCAATCGATTGGGTTCGATGCCGTTGATGCCGGCCCGTTAAGCAACAGTCGTTTTATTGAGCCGATTGGCGAAATGAACATTCACTTCGGCTACTTCCTGGGTAAAGGCACTGTCGTGGCCCCAGCCTGGGTACAGGTCTAACCGCGGAACTCACCCGAGGCACCCCACACCATCCATCAATAGAAGGAGAATGTTATGCCAGTTGTCCGTGTAACCTGGTTTGAAGGCAAAGATGCCGAGGCCAAAAAAGCTGTAGCTGCCGAGATTACCGAAAGCATCGTTCGGAATACCGGAACCGACCCGAAATACATTTACGTGATTTTTGAAGACGTAGCCCCGTCCGACTGGGCCGGTGGCGGTCAAATCTTCGGATAAAGCTCAGTCTCTAGAAAACCCGGCTCACCCTTCGGATTCCAGGCGCAAAAAAACCCGACGGCGCTAACCGTCGGGCAAAAAGCCATCGGGGTCGGATGGCTAGTTGGTGTCCTTACTTCTTCGCGGCGATGCGGTCGCGGATGTGCTGGGCGCGGCCGGAGGACGATGGATGCGAACTCAGCATGCTGTTGCTGTCACCCAGCTTGGCGAGCTTTTCAAAGGCGGAAATCAGGCCCTCGCGCTTCAGCTTGGCAGCGGTCAGCAGGTCGAAGGAGTAATCGTCGGCGTCGCTTTCCTGAGCTTGCGAGAATTGGGCATTGACCAGCTTTTCGGCAATGGCACCGATGTCGGAAGAACTCAGGGCGGCAACAGCGGAATTACCCGAGACAGCTGCGACCTGGCGGGCAGCGCCGGCAGCGTAGGCGACCTGCATGGATTTCTTGGAGTGGCCCAGCGCGACGTGGCCGATTTCGTGGCCAACCACGCCACGGATTTCGTCGTCGGTCATCAAATTCATCAGACCGGAATAGACGCGCACGCAGCCGTTGTTCATCGCCCAGGCGTTGACATCCTTGGTCTCATAGACCTTGTAGTTGATGGCGACGCCATTGACGTCCTTGGGCATGCTCTTGGTGATCTTGGCGAGGCGCAGGGCAGACTTGCTTTTCGGTGCCGCGATCTTGGACTGGCTGTCGAGTTCGGCGCAGGACTTGTCGGACAGTTGCATGACCTCGGCGTCGCTCAACGTAGCCGCCTGGGCAACCGATTTGCCGGCGCTCATCAGGCCTTCGGCATTGGCGGCAGAAACGGAATTGCCGGTATTGCTACAGGCACTCAGGAGCAGGGCGGACAAGGCTGCGACGGGCAAGGCACGGGCAAGTGGCGAGACAAATTTCATGGCAGGAATCCTAATTCGTTGACGGGATGGCCACCCAGCGGCGGCCGAGCTCGCAATTTTATCACTTTGACATAATCCGAAATGCATTATTTATGCAATTGCGATGTTTTTGACCTTGGCCATCCAACAAACGACGAACAAGCAATGCTGTATAAAAAAACAGCCGTCCGTGCATATCGCCGGGGTTTTGCGTATAGTTCATTCCTCTCCCCAACCGTTCCCGAGCAGCGATGGAAACCATCCGCATCCGCGGTGCGCGCACCCACAATTTAAAGAACATCAACCTCGACCTGCCGCGTGATCAATTGATCGTGATCACCGGGCTATCCGGCTCCGGCAAGTCCTCCCTGGCCTTCGACACTTTGTACGCCGAGGGCCAGCGCCGTTATGTCGAATCGCTGTCGGCCTATGCCCGGCAGTTCCTGCAGTTGATGGAGAAACCGGACGTCGATCTGATCGAAGGCCTGAGCCCGGCCATTTCCATCGAACAGAAGGCGACCTCGCACAACCCACGGTCGACGGTCGGCACCGTGACTGAAATTCACGACTACCTGCGCCTGCTCTTCGCCCGCGCCGGCACGCCGTACTGCCCGGACCACAACCAGCCGCTGGAAGCGCAAACCGTGTCGCAGATGGTCGACACCGTGCTCGCCCTGCCGGCCGAAACCAAGCTGATGATCCTCGCCCCGGTCGTTGCCAACCGCAAGGGCGAACAAGTCGACCTGTTCACCGAATTGCGCGCCCAGGGCTTTGCCCGCGTCCGCGTCGATGGCACCGTTTACGAAATCGATGCCGTACCCAAGCTGGCCAAGACCCAGAAACACACCGTCGACGTCGTCGTCGACCGCCTGAAGGTGCGTGACGACATGCGCCAGCGCCTGGCCGAATCCTTTGAAACAGCGCTGCGCCATGCCGAGGGCCGGGCCATCGCGCTGGAAATGGACAGCAACGTCGAGCATCTTTTTTCGGCCAAGTTCGCCTGCCCGGTCTGTTCCTACGCCTTGCAGGAACTGGAACCGCGCCTCTTCTCGTTCAACAACCCGATGGGCGCCTGCCCGAAGTGCGACGGCTTGGGCGTCATCCAGTTCTTCGACCCGAAACGGGTGGTCACCCAACCAACCGCTTCGCTGGCCGGCGGCGCGATTCGCGGCTGGGACAAGAAGAACCAGTTCTACTTCCAGATCATCGAATCGCTGGCCGACCATTACGGTTTTTCGGTCGATACGCCATGGAACGACTTGCCGGAACAGGTCCAGCAACTGGTCCTCTACGGCTCCGGCAACGTGGCCATCAACTTCCGCTACCTGAACGAGAAGGGCACCCGCTTCGACCGCAGCCACAGCTTCGAAGGCATCATCCCGAACCTGGAGCGGCGCTACCGCGGCAGCGAATCGAATGCCGTGCGCGAGGAGTTGGCGAAGTACGTCAGCAGTTCGGCCTGCCCGAGCTGCGCCGGCACCCGGCTGCGCATTGAGGCTCGGCATGTTCGGGTCGGCGACAAGACCCTGTATGAAATCAGCCGGATGCCGCTTGGCGAAGCGCGCAATTATTTCAACTGTCTGACGCTGACCGGCGCCAAGGCACAGGTGGCCGACAAGATACTCAAGGAAATCACCGCCCGCCTGAGCTTCCTGATCAACGTCGGCCTCGATTACCTGTGCCTCGAGCGCTCGGCCGAAACGCTGTCCGGTGGCGAGGCGCAGCGCATCCGGCTGGCCTCGCAGATCGGCTCGGGCCTGACCGGCGTGATGTATGTACTCGATGAACCCTCAATCGGACTGCACCAGCGCGACAACGATCGTCTGCTCGAAACATTGAAGAACCTGCGCGACATGGGCAACACGGTACTGGTCGTCGAGCATGACGAGGATGCCATCCGCGCCGCCGACTACGTCGTCGACATCGGCCCCGGCGCCGGCGTCCATGGCGGCTTCATCGTTGCCCAGGGGACACCGGAAGAAGTGACGGCCAACCCACTGTCGATGACTGGCGATTACCTGTCCGGCCGCAAATCCATTTCGGCCCCGAAAACGCGCCGGGTGCCGGATCCGAACAAGCAGCTCAAGGTCGTCGGCGCCTACGGCAACAATCTGAAGGACGTCACGCTGGAAATCCCCGGCGGCCTGCTCACCTGCATCACCGGCGTTTCCGGCTCGGGCAAGTCGACGCTGATCAACGACACGCTGTACGCGGCGGCCGCCAGACACCTCTACGGCTCGACCACGGAACCCGCACCACACAAGGAAATCATCGGTCTGGAGCTGTTCGACAAGGTAATCAACGTCGACCAGGCGCCGATTGGCCGCACGCCGCGCTCCAACCCGGCGACCTACACCGGCCTGCTGACGCCGATCCGCGAGCTGTTCGCCCAGGTACCCGAATCCCGCGTCCGCGGCTACGGGCCGGGACGCTTCAGCTTCAACGTCAAGGGCGGACGCTGCGAGGCCTGCCAGGGCGACGGCATGATCAAGGT
>JAGTRV010000071.1 GCA_018262245.1 Pseudomonadota bacterium
CGCCCCGACCACGCCGGACATGGCGACAGAGCGCTACCAGAAATGGCTCGGCATCCTGAAAAGCCCGCCGCGCATGCATCTCTACAGCGACCGCGCCGGCTTCGCCCGCCGCCTGATGCACACGGACCGCTTCCTGACCCAGGAACGCGCCGACTTCCTGTCCCGCCACCTGGCCCGGATCGGCGATGGCGAAACCCGGAGCGGCGAACGCCGTCATGGCATCATCTGGAACGGCGACCCATGGCACAAGGCCCCCGCCCCCTACCTGTTCCGTCTGGAAGAATCGATGGCCATCTGGCGTCAGATCACCTGCCCGGCACTCTGGGTGGCCGGCCGCCAGTCCTGGGTCATCCGCGAATTCGACACCCGGCCAGGCGACTGGGCCGCCCGCCAGGCCTGCTTTGCCGACGTTCGCGAAGCATGGGTCGACAACGCCGACCACATGCTGCACCACGACCAGCCGGAAGAAGTGGCGCGCATCGTCGAGACGTTCATCGCCTGACGGACCGGCCAAAACCGAAACGCTGAAATTGAAAAAGCCGGGAATCCCCGGCTTTTTCTGGTTTCGCCGAGCCAATCTGGCTCGGCAACCCTGACTACGCCTGCTGAAAAAAACGGGATCAGAGATCCGTCAGGGCAGCAGCGTTGGATGAATGTGCTTAGTGATAAGCCGTCTTGGAAGACAACTTGATAGCCATCAAGCAGGCCAGACCAAAGATGGCCAAAGTAAAGCCAATACCCAAGTAAGAAATTTCGTCCATCGTTGCCTCATCGCAGGTAAGTTGAAAATTGAAGCGATGTAGACAGCGCGCTGCAAAAAAGTTCCCGCGACGAAAAGGCTTTTTACGTTGGCAGAATCACCCTCTATGCCGTGGCCGCTTGTTGGAGCTGGCGGCGCCGGATACCCGCCGTACCGACAGCGTGACCAGAAAGGGGAACTCCCTGTCCGCCGTCTGGATGATGCGAAACTCCGGCCCGACCGAGCGCGCAATCCACGCCGTCAGCGCCTCGAGATTGACGGCTTCGCAGCGCAGATCGGCAACGACGCTGCCCTGATCTTCGTATACCGGGAAGTCCGAGCACCCCAAAGGCTTGAGTTCCTGACCGTAGATGGTGCATGCGTGGCCCGCTTCGTCGTAGGCCGGGCACGGTTTGCTGTGGACGTAATAAAGCCCGTCATCCCCCGCCCGAATCTCGACGGGACCTTGGCCGGAGGAGAGGCGCTTGTCAAAGCCCGGGCGCGACTCTTCGAGCCGCCAGAATGACTTGATCTGCTTCCACTCCAGCTCAAGGACCAGCGTATCGAGTTTGCAACACGGCTTCGCGCACACCGCGCAATGCGGGATAACATCGGCCGTCTGATAGGCGGCCGCCGCAGCGGCAAGCTCCTTGCCCAGCGAGCGGCGAGTGTTCGGGGCGCTCATCGAAGGGCGGCGCGCAAATACTGGTTGGGCCAGGCGCCACCTTGCCTCAGCTCCTGCGCTGCCTGTTGCGGCCAGTACGGGTTACGCAGGATTTCGCGGCCGAGCAGCACCATGTCGGCCTGGCCGGTGCGCAAGACATGATCCGCCTGAGCCGCCGACGTGATCAGGCCAACCGCTGCGGTCGGCAAGCCGGCCTCATGGCGCACGCGGGCGGCAAATTCGGTCTGGAAGCCGGGGCCGACAGGGATTTTCGCGGTCGGCACCAGACCGGCGGTCGAGATATCGGCCAGATCGACGCCCAGCGCCTTCAAGTCACGGCAAAGCGCCACCGTTTCGTCGGCCGACCAGCCACCCTCGACCCAGTCGGTGGCAGACAGGCGAATCAGCAGTGGCAGGCTTTCCGGCCACACGGCCCGCACCGCCGTGACCACCTCGCGCAGCAGGCGGGTACGGTTCTCGAAACTGCCACCGTAGGCATCGGTTCGTTGATTCGATAGCGGCGACAGGAATTGATGCATCAGGTAGCCGTGGGCAGCATGGATTTCGATGGCCTGAAAACCGGCCACGACCGCTCGCCTGGCCGCTGCGACGAAGGCCGCAACGACCTCGGCGATCCCGGCGACGCTCAGTTCATGCGGCACCGCGTAGCCTTCGCCGAACGATATGGCCGAAGGCGCGACGGACTGCCAGCCACCCTCGTCGGCCCGCAGCGTGCGCTGCTCGCCCCAACCCAATCCGACACTGGCCTTGCGGCCGGCATGGGCGAGCTGGATGGCCGCCACACACCCCTGCTCCCGGGCAAAGCGGGCGATCTTCGCCAACGGTTCAATCTGCTCGTCTTTCCACAGACCAAGGTCGCCCGGGCTGATCCGCCCCTCCGGCACGACCGCCGTCGCCTCGACAATCATCAGCCCGGCACCACCCACCGCCCGGCTGCCGTAATGGACGAAATGCCAATCAGCCGCCATGCCGTCCTGCGCCGAGTATTGGCACATCGGCGGGATGCCGATCCGGTTCTTGAGGGTGATGTCGCGTAATTTCAGGGGATCGAATAGATGGCTCATGATTTCAATTTCTGGCAAAAATTCCGTCTGACCGCAAGGCCAGCCGGAATTCTAATGCTTGATGGATTCTCAAAAAACGGGGCTTACTCGCCGCGCGCCCGACGAACGGTGATCGACTCACCGCCGACACCCCAGTTGTCGGTATCGACCTCGTCGATGACGACCACCGTGGTCTTCGGGTTCTTGCCCAGCACATCGACCAGCAACTGCGTCGCGCCGGCAATCAGGCGCGCCTTCTGTTCCGGCGTCGCCCCTTCGCGGGTGATCTTGATATTGACGTAGGGCATCAGCGCATCTCTTAACGATTCACATCGACGACGACACGACCGCGTACCTTGCCGTCCATCAGTTGCGCCGCCGTCGGAATGGCCTCGGCCAGCGACACTTCATGGGTGATCAGACCAAGCTTGGCAACATCGAGATCAGTGGCCAGCCGCTGCCAGGCGACCAGGCGCTCCGGACGCGGACACATCACGCTATCCACCCCGACCAGCGTCACGCCACGCAGGATGAAGGGCGCCACCGACGACGGAAAATCCATGCCGCCGGCCAGACCGCAGGCCGTCACCACGCCACGATATTTGGTCGTCGCGCAGATATTGGCCAATGTGTGGCTACCGACCACATCGACCGCCCCCGCCCAGCGTTCCTTGCCCAGCGGCTTGCCGGGGCTGGAGAAGGATGCCCGATCGAGCACTTCGGCCGCACCGAGCTGCTTCAGGTAATCCGTTTCTTCCGGCCGGCCGCTGACGGCGACCACCGTGTAGCCGAGCTTGGCCAGTACGGCGATGGCCACGCTGCCCACACCACCCGCGGCACCGGTAACGACGATCTCGCCATCGGCCGGCTTGACACCCTGGCGCTCCAGCGCCAGCACACACAACATCGCGGTGTAGCCGGCGGTGCCGATGGCCACGGCCTGTTTCTCGGAGAAAGCGGCCGGCAGCGGCACCAGCCAGTCGCCCTTGAGGCGCGCCTTCTGGGCCAGCCCGCCCCAGTGCGTTTCGCCAACGCCCCAGCCGTTGAGCACGACCCGGTCACCGGCCTTGTAGTCGGCATGACTGCTGGTTTCAACCGTGCCGGCGATGTCGATCCCCGGCACCATCGGAAACTTGCGAACGACCGGGCCTTTGCCGGTAATCGCCAGGCCGTCCTTGTAATTGAGCGAAGACATCGCGACGCGCACCGTCACATCGCCTTCCGGCAACTGGCTCTCGTCTATATCCTTGACCGCCGCGCGATAGCCGGCATCGTCCTTCTCGATCAGAATTCCCTTGAACATGCATCGTCTCCGTTTCAGTTCTGCAAGCTGGGCTCAAGCGCCAGCGTGGCGTCCCGCTTTTCCACCAGTTTCAGTATAACCAACAGCACGACGCCCACCACCATCACGCCGGCCGCGATATACAGGCCAATCGAATAGTTACCGAGCCGGGAGGCCAGCCAGCCAACGATAGCCGGCCCGATGATCTGCGCCACGCCATAGGAGAGCGTCATCTTGCCCATCATCTTGGCCGGCTTGGTCGGGTAGTAGCGCCCAGCCATGGTCAATACCAGACTCACCATGCCGATGAAGGTTCCGCCGAACAACAACGCACCAAAGATCGTCGGAATCAGCCCACCAACCGCCACCGGCAGGACAATGCCGAATATCTGCAGCACGGCGGCGAGAATCAGGGCATTGATGTCCCCCGTGTAGCGGGCGATCAGATCCCAGTTGAAGGCGGCGGGCGCCGCCGCCAGACCGATGGCCAGGAAGGCCAGCCCGCCCTGCCCGGCCAGACCAGGCAAGCCATTGACGATGGCGACGATGAAGGTGGCACTGATCACGTAGCCAAAACCGGCACAGAAGTAGGCTGCCATGAAGATGCGCAGGAACAGCGGGCTCGGTGGATTGTCGTGCATGGTGACGCCGCTCTTCGTGACCGGACTGGTATCGGGCGCCGGCAACCAGGCCATGGCCGGCACAATGAGCAGACAAGCAATGGCCGAAAAGGCGAACCACTGCTCGCGCCAGTCCAGCCAGCCGCCCATCAGCCACACCGCCACGGCACAGCCGGAAATACCCAGCCCGATGCCAGCAAAGTGAATGCCCAACTCCGGCCGATGGTTGTGGCGAATCAGCCAGTTGAGGATCAGCCCGGTGCCGAGCAGCATGCCGGCCGCGCTGGAAAGGCCGGCGATGAAGCGCGAGGCCATCCAGAGCAGCGGGTCGGTGGTCAGCCCCATCATCACCGTGCTCAGGATGGCGACCACCAGGCCGATCCGGTACAGCTTGTCCTTGAGCACCAGGTTGCTGATCAGCGAGGCAATCAGCGCGCCACTGAGATAACCGGCGTAGTTGAGCGCCGCCAGCCAGCCGGCTTCGGCCAGCCCCAGCCCGGCCTGCTGCTGCATGATCGGCAGCAAGGGCGTGTAGGCAAAGCGGGCTACACCAAAGGTCAGCAGCAGGCTGAATATCCCGGCGCTCAGCACCTTGAGGCGTTCTCTCTGTGAGTTCATGGGATCTTCCTTTTGTTATTGATAGGCGAACAATAAACAGAGTAAAGTATCGCTACAAGTGATTTATTCAGAACGTACCATTCGTTTTTTGAGATACTCATGGAACTCGTCGCCCTGCGCACCTTTCAGACGGTTGTCGAAGAAGGTGGCATTCTCGCCGCTTCGCGCAAGCTGAACACCGTGCAATCCAACGTCACCGGCCGCATCCGACGGCTGGAAGAGGAGCTCGGCACCGAACTGTTCTTCCGCAAGGGCCGCGGGCTGGAGCTTGCCCCGTCGGGCAAGGTGCTGCTCGACTACGCGCGGCGCATGCTGATGCTCGAACGCCAGACCAGCGCCGCCGTCCGCCAGGTTGGCGAAAGCGCCGGCGAACTGCGCATCGGTGCCATGGAAACCTTTGCCGCCCTGCATCTGCCGAGCGCGCTGAAAGCCGTGCGTAGCGAACACCCGGGCCTGGAGCTGCGCGTCTTCACCGACACCACCAGCACGCTGATGGACAAGGTGCTCGACCACAAGCTCGACTGCGCCTTCGTTGCCGGCCCGGTCATCCATCCCGACCTGCAGTTCAACGAACTGGTCGTCGAAGAATTGGTTCAGGTGCATGCTGCCGGCACCGACCCGGTCCTGCTGCCGCTGATCCTCTTCCGCGAAGGCTGCGCCTATCGGACCCGCGCCATCGCCTGGCAACGCGCCCAGGGCCACGCCGTGGCCGACGCCATGGAATTCGGCACACTGGAAGGCATCCTCGGCTGCGTCGCCGTCGGCCTCGGCTGGACACTGATGCCCCGCCGTGTCGCAGAGCAATCCAGCCATGCCGCCGATCTGGTCATTGAAACGGTACCGGACGAGTTCAGCCGGGTACCGACCGGCATGATCCATCTGCGCGAAGCGGCGCCGATGGCTGCCTTGAAAACCCTGTGCGACGGCATCACCGCCTCGGCCAATCGCATCAGGACTTGAGCAGTTCTTCCCGTGAGCCCAGCCAGCGCTTGAGATGGCGTTCAGCCAGCTCGAGATGCTCGGTCAGCATCTCCTCGGCCACGTCACGCGCCATCTCGACCAGATCGGCATCCATTTCCAGATCGGCATAGCGCAATAGCGGGACGCCGCTCTGCCGCGCGCCGACAAATTCACCGGGTCCGCGAATCTGCAGATCCTGACGGGCGATCTCGAAGCCGTCGGTATTCTCGAAAATGATCTTCAAGCGCTGCCGGGCGATCTCGCCCAAGGGCCCGGCATAGATCAGCACGCAGCTCGACTCGTACTTGCCGCGTCCGACCCGCCCCCGCAACTGGTGAAGCTGGGAAAGTCCAAAGCGCTCGGCATGCTCAATGACCATCAGGCTGGCGTTCGGCACATCGACACCGACTTCGATCACCGTCGTCGCCACCAACACATCGATCTCGCCCGCAGCAAAGGCGGCCATCACCGCCTGCTTCTCGTCGGCCTTCAGGCGGCCATGGACCAGCCCGATAACCAGCTCCGGCAAATCAATGGACAACTGCTCGTAGGTATCCTGCGCCGTCTGCAACTGCAACGCCTCGGATTCCTCGATCAGCGGGCAAACCCAATAAGCCTGCCGGCCTTCCTCGACAGATTTCTTGACGAAACCGACCACATCCTCACGCCGGTTGTCGGCGACCAGCCGCGTCTTGATCGGCGTCCGGCCGGGCGGCAGTTCGTCGAGCACGGTTACGTCGAGGTCAGCGTAATAGCTCATGGCCAGCGTGCGCGGAATCGGCGTTGCCGACATCATCAACTGGTGCGGGTTGTTGCCTTTCTTGCGCAGAGCCAGCCGCTGGGCGACGCCGAAGCGGTGCTGTTCGTCGACAATGGCCAATCCCAGCCTGGCGAAATCGACACCGTCCTGAATCAGCGCATGCGTGCCGACCACCAGCTGCGCCTCGGCCGCCGTCGCCGCCAGCTGTTCGCGCTTGGCCTTGGTTTTCAGGCTGCCGGACAGCCAGGCCACTTTGACGCCCAAAGGTTCCAGCCAGTCCTTCAATTTCAAATAATGCTGCTCGGCCAGAATCTCCGTCGGTGCCATGAAGGCCGCCTGCCAGCCGCCCGAAATGGCCTGACACGCCGCCAGCGCTGCGACGATGGTCTTGCCGGCCCCAACGTCGCCTTGCAGCAGGCGCTGCATCGGATAGGGTTGAGCCAGATCATCGGCAATCTCGGCCATCGCCCGTAACTGGGCGCCGGTCAGGCCAAACGGCAACTGGTCGAGCAAGCGGGCGCCGAGATCGTCCTGCGCCACCAGCACCGGCGCACCCTGCTCGCGACGAGCCAGATAGGCGCGGCGCAGCGACAGTTGCTGGGCCAGCACCTCGTCGAACTTGACGCGCCGCCAGGCCGGATGATTACGCGCATGCAAGGTGTCAAGATCAGTGCCGGGCGGCGGCCGATGCAGAAAATTCAGACTGCGCGCCAAGCCCGGCAGTTTGAGGCGCTGGCGTAGCGTTTCAGGCAGGGTATCCGACAGATCACCCACCGCCAGCGCCTTGCCGATCAGCTTTTGTAGCGCCGAATTGGCCAAGCCGGCGGTCGACGGGTAAATCGGCGTCATCTCTGTAGGGAGCGCTTCGTCGTCACCAACTTTGCGGAAACGCGGATGCACCATTTCAGCCCCGAAGAAACCGCCACGCACTTCACCAAACACCCGCAGACGCGAACCTTCACTCAAGGCCGCCTGCTGACTGGGATAGAAACTGAAAAACCGCAGCGTAATCTCGCCGCTATCGTCAGCCGCCCGCACGATCATTTGCCGGCGTGGCCGGAACTGCACTTCATTGCTCTGGACGACCACTTCGATCTGCACCGCTTCGCCGCCAAAGGCACGCTTGACCGGTGTGATACGCGTTTCGTCCTCATAGCGCAGCGGCAGATGCACCAGCAAATCGGCCTCGCTATGGAGGCCGATCTTGGCGAGCTTCTTCTGCAGCGCTTCGGAAGCGCGAATCGGCGGAGAGGCCGGAGCCGAAGCCCCGCTCGTCGTCATCAGTCCTTGATCAGGCGCTTAGTTGCCGATGACCATGACTGCATCGGCCTCGACCAGCGCGCCGCGCGGCAGTTCCTTGACGCCGACGGCGGCCCGGGCCGGGAACGGCTCGCTGAAATACTTGGCCATCGTCTCGTTAACCTTGGCGAAGTTGGCCAAGTCGGTCAGGAAAACATTCAGCTTGACCACATCGGCCAGCGAACCGCCGGCGGCTTCGGCCACCGCCTTCAGATTGTCGAAAACGCGAACGATTTGCGCGTCGATTCCGTCTACCATTTGCATGGAGACTGGATCGAGACCGATCTGCCCGGACATGTAAACGGTGTCGCCGATACGCACGGCTTGCGAATAGGTGCCGATGGCGGCCGGGGCGTTCGGGGTGGCGATGATGGTCTTGGCCATGAGTAGCTTCCTGTATCCGGATTGCAAAACCCTATTTTAGCCTTGGTAGCCCATGAACCCACGTATCGAATCCCTGGAAAAAATGCTCGGCGGCCCACGCGATGGCGCCCTGCTCCGCTTCTCGCTCGGCAACGAATACCTGAAAGCCGGCGATCCAGCGAAAGCCGCCGTCAGCTTCAAGGACGCCGTCGACCGCGACCCGCAATATTCAGCCGCCTGGAAAGCGCTCGGCAAGGCACGTGCCGAAGCCGGCGACAACATCGGCTGCCTGGCCGCTTACGAACAAGGCATCGCTGTCGCCGAAGCCAAAGGCGACATTCAGGCCGCCAGGGAAATGACCGTCTTTGCCAACCGGGCACGTAAGGCGCTGGCCGACTAGGCAGCATAAAAGTCCGAAACCCCTTGCCGATCCTGAGTACTAACGATTTGTTACAAACCAGTCCGGGATCGCCGTATGCCAAACAGGGAGTGTCCGCGTTATTTACTTACCTAAGCACCGGAATCACTACCCCATGAAACTCTCGCCAACCCTTATCCGCCTCAGCCTCGCCACTGCCCTGCTCGGAAGCCTTGGCGCCTGCACGGTGGTTCCGGCCTATCCGGTGGGTTATCACCGCGCACCGCCGGTCTATGTCGAGAGCTATCCGGCCTATGGTTATGGCTATCCGAGGGCGAATATCTATTACGAATCCGATCGTCGGCATTACGATGATCGCGGTGGCCGGTATTACGACAATCAGCGCTATGAGATGCCCTTGCCGCCCCCCTTGCAGTTGCACCGCGATGTCCGGCGCAGCCTGGGTCTGCCACGCCTGCCGGGCATGCCCTGATCCGCTAGTTCTTGCCTCGGGGTGGAACGAGAATGGCCTCGACGCCGAGTTCCTTCAGTTTGGCCTGCGCCAGCTCGGCTTCGTGCCGGGTTCGGAACGGGCCAACCTGAACCCGGGTTTCCAGCGTCGAGGGAACGCCGCTCAACGTCAGTCGGGCGTGCAGCTCTTCAGCACGCTGGGTGCTGGAAAACACACCAGCCTGTAGCAGGAAGCCTGAAAACAGACGCGGTGCGCTCGGCGGCACCACCGCAGGCGCCGGGGCCGGGGCTGGTTTAGCCTCAATGATGCGCACTGAAGGCTTGGCCGGCGCGGCCTCCGCCGGTGTGGCAGCACGTTGCGGCGCCAGCCTGTTCGAAGGTGCTGTCGTCGCTTCAGGCACGGCTTGCGGCGCGGGCGGTGGTGGTACCGGAACCGCAGGTTTCACATTGGCGGCCGGTAACTTGGCCGCGACATGGGCCTCGGGCTTGGCCTCAACCGCCGCAGGTGCTTGCGCGTCCACCGTCGGCGGTGGCGGCGCCTCGACAGGAGCCTCAACTTTTTCCGGAACCGGAGGTTCGGGCAAGTTCTCGGCCGGCGTCACCGGTTGTGAAACTTCCTTCTTGGGCGCCACGGGAACAGGCTGGGTAAAAACCTGCTGGTCTGCCTCATCAGGCGGATTAGCCAGATAGTCAAAAAACGCCAGCACCCCCAGCAAGAGGGCCACCAACACACCGGCGACCGCCAGACGGGCAATCAACTTGCCGCGCAATTCGCGGGCATGTTCTTCATTCTCGGAAACTTCTGGTTGGTCCGCCATTCCCTACCTCAACGTTCCTGACTCTTGGCCAACGCAACGACCAGTTCCGCTTCGGCCCGGGCGATACCGCAACGCTCGGCTATCGCCACCGGATCATAGCCGGAGACGGCCATCTGCATGGCATCGCCGTAAATCGGGGAAACCGTCTGGCTGGCCCGCAAATGTGCCAACTCCTGCAGCATGTCTTCGCGCAAGGCCGCCAGTTCGCCACGCATGGCATCAACTTCATCGCGCAGCTGGACCAGGTCCTGCTCCAGCCCTTGGCGCAAAATCTCCTCACCCAGACCCGCCGGAGTCTTCTCCCAGCTTTCGTCGCCGTCGGCCATCGCTGCCGTCAACGGGCTCTCCGACGGCGCCTCCGGGGCGAGCCTTTCGGACGAAGCAACGGGCGTCTCGACGGGCTTGTTTCGCAAGCGGCGCATGCGCAACAGCACGAAGAGCATGTAGACCGCGACCAGCGCGATCAACATGATCACCCCTTCACGCAGCCCCAGCGTCATCCCGCCCAGTTCCAGCGCCGGCACGTTGGCCCCTTTTGCTCAAGAAATTAGAAACCCACCGAGTATTGCGCGCCAACGATATGGGCACTGGCGTTGTAATCGCCACGCAATTCGTGGGCCACACCCACCGCCTTGGACTGCTGGATAGACGGGTCCTTGACGTAAAGATAGGAGTAGCCGACATCGACCTTGCCATAGCGACCGGCATTCCACTGCCCGCCCAGCGACAACCACAAACGATCGTTGTCGGGCACGCGAGCTGAACGGTATTCATCGCGCACCGGGGTCCGGTCATAGGCAATACCGAATTTCACCTTGAGTGCATCACTGGCCTTGTAGGCAGCACCCCAGGCAAGTCGCCAGGAGTTTTCATAGTTGAAGATCTCGGTATCAACGCCAGCGGAGCTGCGAACATCCAGACGATCCAGGGTGCTCCAGCGCGTGTAGGACAAATCGCCCATCGCTTCCCAACGATCCGAAACCTGTTGCCAGACCGACAGGATAAAAGTATCCGGCAGCTTGATGTCCGCCTTGGCGGCAACGGAATTAGCCCCGACCGAACGGGTTCCTTCCAGCGTGTAATTCACTGCCGAGCGGTAAGACACACCAACGCGCATGGCGGGAGAAAGTGTAAACAAAGCACCGGCATTCCATCCCCAGGCCGAATCGTCACCCTTGACCCGGTAGAGACCAGCCGGGGTATAACTGGTAATTTCAGCATCCAGTTGCTGATAATTGATGCCAAAACCCAGCGAAACCTTGTCGTTGACGCGATAGGCAAGCGACGGGTTGTAGTTGACGGTCTTGATCTCTGACTTGATCGCCTGAACACGCCCGACCCAGTTGCTGTCGTATTCAGTCGCCAGCCCAAACGGGGCCGAAACGCCAAAGCCGATCGAAAGATTATCCGTCAGATGCCCGGACAAATAGAGATTGGGAACGGCATTCCAGCCGCCCGCGTCACCGCCATTGCCGCTACCCTTGAAAGCTCCGGTCGAGCCAGTGTCACGAAACTCATAGCTCGGTCCAACCCCGGTCACCCCAGCAGAGAACTGGAAGCCTGACAGTTGCGTCATCCCCGCCGGATTGAAGAAAACCGTACTGGCGTTATCCGCCACCGCCGCCGAGCCCGCATAAGCATTCCCCAGGCCGCTGGCATTTTGCTCCCAAAGCTGGAAGGCAGCAGCCGAGGCGGTGCCGGAAAAGATAGCCAACAGCAGTGCTGGGACGATACGCAGGTTCATCTTATTCATGGGAGTGCTCGCTTGCAGGCGGGGTAATTGTTTAACTGCCGGATTTTAGACCATTTCCGGTCATTTTTCGGTCGGAACATTGCGCTTCATCCCGGCGCCATCAATCGCCACATAGGTCAGCTCAGCCTCGGTCACCTTGACGATAATCGGTGCGGCGTAATTCCGTTCGGCATAGACCTCGACTCGAACGGTAATCGAGGTCGTGCCGACCCGCACGATATCGGCGTACAGGCTGACAATGTCGCCGACCGAAACCGGCTGCTTGAACAGGAAGGAATTAACCGAAACGGTGGCTACCCTGCCGCAAGCCCGACGCATTGCCGGGATGGCGCCAGCCACGTCGACCTGGGCCATGACCCAGCCGCCGAAGACATCGCCATTCTGGTTGAGGTCGGCCGGCATCGGGACAACACGCAGCGTGCAGTGCTTGTTTGGAAGAACGAGGGGATCAATGGTCATAGTCAGTCCGGATTGCGAATTGTTTCCGGATTTTCCCGGAAAGGCGGCAGTTTTCATATACTCGGCAGAGATTCTTCCAACGGATACCCACCAGACACATGCGTCGCGCCTCTGCTCTCCCCAAACCGCCCGCTGGCCAAGCCCTGCCCCAAACCCATGTCTGGCTGACGCTGCGCACGCTGTTCCCTTATCTGTGGTCCTATCGACTACGCGTGCTGGCCGCCATGGCTTGCCTGATTGGTGCCAAGATCGCCAATGTCAGCGTACCGTTGATCTTCAAAGAGATGATCGACGGCCTTTCCGGCAGCCAGCAGTTGCTGGCCCTGCCCATCCTGCTGCTGGTCCTGTACGGCGCCCTGCGCTTCTCGACTTCGCTATTTACCGAATTGCGCGAAATCCTGTTTGCCCGGGTGACCCAACGCGCCGTTCGCCAGGTATCGCTGGAGGTATTCCGGCACCTGCATGCCTTGTCACTGCGCTTCCACCTGGAGCGTCAGACCGGTGGCGTCTCCCGCGATATCGAACGCGGCAGTCGCTCGATCTCCAGTCTCATTTCCTACACGCTGTACTCAATCCTGCCGACGCTGGTCGAAATTGGACTGGTCCTCGGCATCCTGTTCGTCAAATACGATGTCGGCTTTGTCGTCATTACCGTCATATCACTGATCGTCTACATTGTATTTACCGTCAAGGTCAGCAACTGGCGCATCGACATCCGCCGGGCTGTCAATGAAAACGACTCGGCCGCCAACACCCGCGCCATCGACAGCCTGCTCAACTACGAGACAGTCAAATATTTTAATAACGAAGCCTGGGAAGCCCGTCGTTACGACGAACAACTAATCAAATGGGAAGAGGCTGCCACGCGCAGTCAGACTACGCTGGCCTTCCTCAACCTCGGCCAGGCAGCAATCATCGCCCTCGGCGTCACGGCGATGATGTGGCGCGCTGCCAGCGGGGTCGTTGCAGGCGAGATGACAATTGGCGATCTGGTGCTGGTCAATGCCTTCCTGATCCAGCTCTATATTCCGCTCAATTTCCTTGGCATCGTCTATCGCGAAATCCGGCAGGCCCTGACCGATATCGAGCGCATGTTCAATCTGCTCAAGGAAAACCGTGAAATTGCCGATGCACCCGATGCTCGCGAACTTCCGAACAGCCCCTTGCAGATCAATTTTGAAACCGTCGATTTCGCCTACGATCCGGATCGCCAGATCCTGAAGAATCTCAGTTTCGCCATTCCTCCAGGAAAAACAGTCGCTGTTGTCGGACACTCCGGTGCCGGCAAATCTACGCTGGCCCGGCTGCTCTATCGTTTCTATGACGTCACTGGTGGCGCCATCCGGATCAATGGGCATGATCTCCGTGCGCTTAAGCAAAGCAGTCTTCGAGCAGCAATCGGCATCGTGCCGCAGGACACAGTACTGTTTAACGACAGTATTTTCTACAACATCAACTACGGCCGCCCGGAAGCAAGCCGGGAAGAGGTTTTCGCCGCAGCCCGCGCTGCCCAGTTGCACGAATTCATCGAGTCCTTGCCGCAAAAATACGAAACACGCGTCGGCGAACGCGGCTTAAAACTGTCTGGTGGAGAAAAACAACGCGTCGCCATCGCCCGGGCCTTATTGAAAAACCCACCCATCCTGATTTTTGACGAAGCCACCTCCGCCCTCGACTCAGCCACCGAACGAGCTATTCAGACCCAGCTTGAACAAGTCGCCGTTGGCCACACAACGTTGATCATCGCGCACCGCCTGTCCACCGTCATGAATGCCGACGAAATCCTGGTCATGAGCGAAGGCCACATCATTGAGCGCGGCTCACACGCCGCCCTCCTCGCAGCAAGCGCCACTTATGCGCGGATGTGGACCTTTCAACAACAGGAAGAACACGAGCACCCGGCAAGACACGGCTAAGCAGCGCGACGGCTCAAGATCGCTCATCGATTCAGCAAAGCTGATTGACTGCCGGGTTGATTGCCAAGTTTCGACAGCAACAGGGACGAAGGTTGGTAATATCGCAGCTAGCGATATTTAGCGCTTCAACGCGGATATCCCGCATTCGTCGATCATGATTCCAATAATGAACAAAATGAAGGTACTGGCGGTTGATGACAACCGCACCAACCTGCACATTCTCCAGGTCTTCCTGAAGAAGCT
>JAGTRV010000374.1 GCA_018262245.1 Pseudomonadota bacterium
CCTTCGCGGACTTGAAGAATGCCGCCGCGGGTTTCTCAAAACACGCGCCTCTCCCCTGCTGCGCGGCCTGGTCGGATTGCATGCGAGTTTTACCGTCTCCGACGAAACCATCGTCGCCGCCGGGCGTCTGGCGAAAGAACTCGACACCGTGCTGCACGTTCACGTTGCCGAGGACGCCGCCGATGTGGCCGATGCCCTGAAACGCGGCTACCCCGGCCCGCTGGAGCGCCTCGAACAACTCGGCGCCCTGCCGCGCGGTTCGATCCTGGCGCATGGTGTGCATCTCGATCCCGAACAGACGCGTCGCACTGCCGAACTCGGCTGCTGGCTGGTCCACAATCCGCGCTCCAACGAAGGCAACCGTGTCGGCTACGCGCAGAATTTATCGAACAGCGACCGCGTCGCGCTCGGCACCGACGGTTGGGATGCCGACATGGCTACTGAACAACAGGCGCTCTTTCGTCTGGCAGCGGCGCACGGCGACAACAAAGCAGGAGAGCGACTGGAGAACGGTCAGCGCCTGATCGCCGAGCGCTTCGGCGTCACCGCCCAGCCCCTGCAACCCGGAGCGCTCGGCGACGTGGTCGTGCGCCAGGATGGCCGCGTCCGGCACGTCGTCGTCGGCGGGCAAATCGTTGTCACCGACAGGAAACTGGTCACCTGCGATTTTGACAGCGTCGTCACGCAAGCTGAGAAACAGGCGGCCCGACTCTGGAAACGGATGGCTGATCTCTGAAACCGTCACCCCGGCGAAGGCCGAGGTCCAGGAGGCGTATCCACGTCAGCACTGGATACCGGCGTTCGCCGGTATGACGGAAGCACCGGTAGCACCGGTAGGTCGGAAAAGCGCAGCGCCTTCCGACGTTTGACGGCTTGTCCGGAACATGCCCAACGTCGGAAGGCGCCTTCGGCTTTTCCGACCTACGAAACTGAGCCAATCGAACAGCATGCTGCAGGCCAATAGATACGGGCATCTTCGCATGCATGCCGTGGCGATCGTTCAGGCGTGCGCCTTGCACGGCATGCCACCTGAAGATCGCCTATTGACCGGCGCTCCAGGGCGATGCCTTTTTTCCAGCGGTATCGCCCAAACGGATAAAGGGGCTGACGCAAAGGCCGGAGAATCGACGGATCGGACGGGCTGCAGGGTTGCGCCTGTCCTGCTTCCGACGTCAAACCGTCACCCTGCCTACTCGCCGCCGGCGCCTTGCGTCCCGGTTTTCTCGGCCAGGAATTTGCCGAATTTTGCGTCTTCGTTTGCGGTGTGACCGGTAAACCATTCGATCAGGAAACGCTCCACGTCGCCAGCCTGACTGAGACCAAGATGTATGCTGGTCATCTTGTTGTTCAGATCGTTGATCAGGGTTGAATGAAGGATTTGATGATCATTCAGCGCCGGGTAGTGATGTTCCTTCATCACGTTAACTTCGCTGTAGAAGTGATATTTGGCATAGAGCACGATCTCGTTCAGGATGCTGTCGAGTTTCTCACTACTGGCTCCTGCCAGCCTTGCCGTCTGAAATTCTCCGACAAGGCTGAAAAAATATGGTGTTGCGCGTCGATGCGCTCAATGCCGACATCGTATTTGTGATCCCATGGAAGCATGGCCCTGTCCAAGCGAATAGGAAACGGTCATCCTACGCTGATCCCCTTCGTTTATCTCCCGCTTCTTCGCGAGTATGGGAAATCCCGGACTATACCCTTGCCGCTCCTCGGCAAACCGCATCCAGGCGCTTAAGTGATTCTTAAGCTCCGTCGGCGCATGCTGGCTTTACCCGTTTCAGAGGCATGCAAGACCATTCGACCCGATGACAAAAGACTGCGAGAACGCCCGATGATTGCCCGTATCAAAGAATTTCTGGATCAGCTTCTGGAACCTGACCAAGCGAACCGCAAGGCAGATGACTCGCGCGCCTTGCAGATCGCAACGGCGGCGCTTCTGCTGGAGATCGCACACAAGGACGAGCACCTGAACGACGTCTTGAGCAGCTGATTGCTTTGGGCCAACGAAAATCCAGGGAGGCCATCGACTATTTTCAGTTCACGTCCTTGATCAACAAATCCTGCACCGCCGAACAGAAGATCGTGATCATCGAAAACCTGTGGTTGGTCGCCATGGCCGATAGTCATCTGGATGCGCTCGAAACCCATCTGATCCGCAAGATCGCCGACCTGCTCTATGTCAGTCACGCGGACTACATCAGTGCCAAGCTGTGGGCGCGCGAGGCGACGAAACCGTCGTACGACGGTACGTCGAATGGCGGGTCCGACGGGCGACGAGACGCTGACGACATCAGTCGCCGGCACCCATGATCAGTGCCTTTATCCTTGGCTACGGGTATCTGGCCGTATTCGCGGGCACCTTGCTCGAAGGCGAGACCCTGCTTCTCGCGGCCGGATTCGCTTCGCATCAGGGACTACTGGATTGGCGGTTCGTCGTCCTCGTGGGCTTTGTCGGCAGCACCCTGGGGGACCAGCTTGCATACCTGCTCGGGCGCTGGAAGGGAGCGGCCGTGATCGAGCGCTTTCCGGGCTTGGCGCGACGCGCTGGCCAGGTCCACGACCTGCTGAATCGACATCACGTGGCGTTCATCCTCGCCAACCGGTTTCTGTACGGGCTGCGCATCGCCGGTCCGCTGGTCGTGGGCGCCAACGGCATCCCCCTGGGACGATTTGTACCGCTGAACATGATGGGCGCGGCCATCTGGGCCGTGACGGTGACTGCTGCGGGCTACTATTTCGGGGCGGCAATGGGCGTTCTGCTTCCGGATCTCAAGAGTGCCGAGGAAATCGTGCTGGTCAGCGCGTGGATGTAGCGATCCGAGAAATGGTGGCAACCGGATAAGCGGATGTGCCGGCCGTGCCGTCCGGACGGCGAAAACAGGCTGCCCGGCGTGATGGTGATGCCGCGGGCGAGCGCGTCGTCGCAGAGTCGGTTCGCATCGCACCCCTCGGGCAGCTCCACCCAGACGAGAAAGCCGCCGGTCGGCTCGGCAGCGCGGGTTCCAGCGGGAAATGCGTCGTCGATCAAGCCGCGCAGGCGGTCAACCTGCGCCGCATACATACGTCGCAAACGGCGCAAATGCTGGGCATAGCCGCCGCTTTCGAGATAGCGGCCCAGCACCTCGCCGAGGAAAGCCGGTTGTGCCAGCGAGGCACTGAATTTCAGCGCGGCGATGCGGCGCTGAAAGCGACCGGCTTCCATCCAGCCGACGCGGAATCCGGGTGCGAGCACTTTGGTGTACGAGGTACAGACGATCACCCAGCCGTCGCTATCGAAGGACTTCACCGTCGGTTGCAGCGGTGTGGCGTATTGCAACTCGGCGTAGAGCGCATCTTCAATAACCGGCACACGATAGGCTTTGGCCAGTGACGCCAGGCGCTGTTTTCCCGCGACGGGCATGCTGGTACCGAGCGGGTTATGCACGCTCGGCATGGTGACGACGGCCTGAATACGCTTTTCGGAGAGCAGCAGTTCGAGCA
>JAGTRV010000200.1:0-5646 GCA_018262245.1 Pseudomonadota bacterium
GCCGGGCATAGTCCGGAGAGACGCCCTTTCTCTCCATCAGACCATGATAGGTCTGCCAGAATTCCTCGTAGTGCTCATCGAAAAATGCGGAATTATCGGAGTGCACCACTTCGAAATCCTCACCTTCGCGAATTCGTAGCCCGGCGACTTCGATCCGACGATTGATTTCAGCATGACGCCCAATCAGGATCGGCCAGGCAATCCCCTCATCACGGACCACCTGTACGGCACGCAGCACGCGCTCATCTTCGCCTTCAGCAAAAACAATGCGCTTGGGCGCCATCTTGGCCTGCGAGAAGACCGGCTTCATGATCATGCCGGAGTGGTAAACGAATTCGTTCAAGCCCTGAATGTAAGCATCCCAGTCCTTGATCGGCCGCGTCGCGACACCGGAATCCATACCCGCCTTGGCGACGGCCGGGGCGATCTTGACGATCAGGCGCGGATCGAACGGATTCGGGATCAGGTATTCCGGACCAAAGCTGGCAACCTTCTCACCGTAAGCCCGAGCGGCGACTTCCGACTGCTCGGCGCGCGCCAGTTCGGCGATCGCCTTGACGGCGGCCATCTTCATTTCCTCGGTAATCGTCGTCGCACCGACATCGAGCGCGCCACGGAAAATGAAGGGGAAGCACAGAACGTTGTTGACCTGGTTCGGGTAGTCCGAGCGACCGGTACAGATGATGGCGTCGTTGCGGACGCTCTTGACCAGTTCCGGCGTAATTTCCGGCGTTGGATTGGCCAGCGCCATGATCAGCGGATTGGCCGCCATTTTGGCCACCATTTCCGGCTTCAGCACGCCACCGGCCGACAAACCGAGGAAGACATCGGCATCGGCGATCACTTCGCCCAGTGTACGGGCATCGGTGACCTTGGCGTAGCGCGCCTTGATTTCGTCCATCTCTTCAACGCGACCTTCATAGACCAGGCCCTTGATATCGGTCACCCAGATATTGCTCGGCGGCGCCCCGAGCATGACCAGCAGGTCGAGACAGGCCAGGGCGGCAGCGCCAGCACCGGAGGTGACGATCTTGACCTTGGACAGATCCTTGCCAATCAGATGCAGTCCATTCAGGATGGCCGCACCGACAACGATGGCCGTGCCGTGCTGGTCATCATGGAAGACGGGAATCTTCATCCGTTCGCGCAGCTTCTTCTCAATGTAGAAGCACTCGGGCGCCTTGATGTCTTCCAGATTGATGCCGCCAAAGGTCGGCTCCAACGAGGCGATCGTGTCGATCAACTTGTCCGGGTCACGCTCTTCGATTTCGATGTCGAAGACGTCGATGTTGGCGAACTTCTTGAACAGGACACCCTTGCCTTCCATGACCGGCTTGGCCGCAAGCGGGCCGATGGCGCCAAGGCCAAGGACGGCCGTACCATTGGTGATCACCCCGACCAGATTGGCTCGCGACGTCAGCGTGCTGGCCTCGCGCGGATCAGCGACGATCTCTTCGCAGGCAAAGGCAACGCCCGGCGAATAGGCCATCGACAGATCGTATTGATTGGTCAGTTGCTTGATCGGGGTAACCGCAATTTTGCCCGGCTTGGGCTCACGGTGATAGTAGAGCGCTGCTTCACGTAGTTGCCGAGAATCCATTGTCGCCTCCGTTTTGTATCGTGAAATGCCATTTCAAATCGCGGAAAATAATACCATGCAACCGCCTATCGAACACCCTCGGGAATCACTTAGGGGGTCAAAGTCAAGTAGATGTTTACCCTAAGATGATGCATAATTACGGGCTTCCCAGCCGACGGCCCCTAGCCGCTTTCAGTCTTGGTGGCAGCTCCCGGCGACTGGCGCAAAGTTTATCTATTTCAGTAACTTGGAGAGAGACATCGCCATGACCGCACCGCTGAATGCACCTGACTACGTCAAACATGAAGGCCTGAAAAAATGGGTCGCCGAGATCGCCGCGCTGACCCAGCCGGACCGTATCCACTGGGCCGACGGGTCGCAGGAAGAGTATGACCGCCTGTGCGCAGAAATGGTAGAGGCAGGCACGCTGATCAAGCTGAACGAAGCCAAGCGTCCTAATTCCTACCTCGCCTTCTCCGACCCGTCCGATGTGGCGCGTGTCGAAGACCGCACCTACATCTGCTCCGCCAACAAGGAAGACGCCGGCCCGACCAATAACTGGGAAGCACCGGCCGTCATGCGCGAAAAGCTGAACGGCATCTTCAAGGGCTGCATGAAGGGCCGTACGATGTACGTGATCCCGTTCTCCATGGGCCCGCTCGGTTCGCCGATCGCCCACATCGGTTTCGAGATTACCGACTCCGCCTACGTCGTGACCAACATGCGCACGATGACCCGCATGGGCAAGGCCGTTTTCGACGTGCTCGGCGCCGATGGCGAATTCGTGCCCTGCATCCACACCGTTGGCGCGCCGCTTGAGCCGGGCCAGCAGGATGCCAAGTGGCCGTGCAACCCGACCGTCAAGTACATCGTGCACTACCCGGAAACCCGCGAAATCTGGTCCTACGGCTCCGGTTACGGCGGCAACGCGCTGCTCGGCAAGAAGTGCTTTGCCCTGCGCATCGCCTCCAACATGGCCCGCGATCAGGGCTGGCTGGCCGAACACATGCTGATTCTCGGCGTCGAATCGCCGGAAGGTGAAAAGTCCTACGTCGCTGCCGCCTTCCCGTCGGCCTGCGGCAAGACCAACTTCGCCATGCTGATCCCGCCGAAGACCCTCGACGGCTGGAAGATCACCACCATCGGTGACGACATCGCCTGGATCAAGCCGCGTGTCGACAAGGACGGTGTCACCCGCTTCTACGCCATCAACCCGGAAGCCGGTTTCTTCGGCGTCGCCCCGGGCACCTCGGAAAAGACCAACTTCAACGCGCTAGCCACGTTGAAAGAAAACATCATCTTCACCAACGTCGCGCTGACCGACGACGGCGACGTGTGGTGGGAAGGCCTGACCAAGGAAGCTCCGGCGCACCTGATCGACTGGCAAGGCAACGACTGGACCCCGGAAGATGGCAAGGCCGGCAAGAAGGCCGCCCACGCCAACTCCCGCTTCACCGCGCCGGCCAGCCAGTGCCCGTCGGTTGACGAAGCCTGGGAAGACCCGGCCGGTGTGCCGATTTCCGCCTTTATCTTCGGCGGCCGTCGCGCCACCACCGTACCGCTGGTGTACGAAGCTTTCAACTGGAACTACGGCGTCTACATGGCGGCCACCCTGGGTTCCGAAACCACCGCTGCCGCCTTTGGTCAGCAAGGTGTTGTCCGCCGCGACCCGTTCGCCATGCTGCCGTTCTGTGGCTACCACATGGGCGATTACTTCAACCACTGGTTGAAGATGGGCAAGACCGTTGATGCTGCCCCGAAGATCTTCTGCGTGAACTGGTTCCGCATGAACGAAAAGGGCGAATTCATGTGGCCGGGCTTCGGTGACAACATGCGCGTCCTGAAGTGGATCGTTCAGCGCTGCAAGGGCAAGGTTTCCGCCAAGGAAACCGCGCTGGGCTGGATGCCGCAGTTTGCCGACATCGACTGGACCGGCCTCGACATCAGCAAGGCTGAATTCGACGGTCTGACCAAAATCGATGCCGACGCCTGGAAATCCGAACTGGCCGGCCACAAGGAGTGGTTCGACAAGATGGGCGAAAAGTTGCCGCGCGAATTCACGCTGAAACGCGAACTGTTCGAAATGGCACTGTTCAAGAACGCCGACTAATTTCAGTTCTTGCTATGATCGACGGCCACCTCAGGGTGGCCGTTTTACTTTGGAGAACCGCATGTACCGTCCCGCCCAACGTCTCGCCGATATTGAGCCTTTCCACGTCGTCGAATTGCTGACCCGTGCCCGGCAACTGGAAGCCGAGGGGCGCGACATCATTCACATGGAAGTGGGTGAGCCTGACTTTCCGACACCGGAGCCCATCGCCAATGCGGCGATCAATGCGATCAAGAGCGGAAAAACGCTCTATACCCAGGCCCTCGGCCTGCCTGAGTTGCGTGAGGCGATCAGCCAATTCTATGGGCAGCGCTACGGCGTCTCCGTGCCAGCCAGCCGCATCGCCGTCACCAACGGCGCATCCGGCGCGCTGAACCTGGCCTTCGCCTGCCTCGCCGACCCCGGCAGCGAATGGCTACTGACCGACCCCGGCTACCCTTGCAACCGGCACATCTTGCGAGCATATGAAGGATGCCCCCAGAACATCCCGGTCGGCCCCGACACCAACTTCCAGCCAACACCGGAGTTGCTACGCCGACACTGGAAATCGACCACCGCCGGCCTGCTCGTTGCCTCGCCGGCCAACCCGACCGGTACCCTGCTCACCTTACCGGAGATTGCCGGACTGTCTGAAGTCTGCCGCGAAAAGAACGGACATTTTCTGGTCGACGAGATCTACCACGGACTCACGTATGAAATCGATGCCCCTACCGCCTGCGCCGCCGGCGACGACATCTGGGTCATCAACAGTTTTTCCAAGTATTTCCAGATGACCGGCTGGCGTCTGGGCTGGATGGTCATTCCCGAAGTCTACGTCCGCGATGTCGAAAAGTTGGCGCAGAACCTGACGCTCTGCCCCTCAACGCCGGCCCAGCATGCTGCGCTGGCCGCATTCGAACCAGAAACCATCGCCATCCTCGAAAGCCGGCGCAGTGAATTCCGTCGCCGCCGCGACTTCCTGGCGCCGGCGCTGGAGGCGATCGGTTTCCGCATCACCGCCCGCCCCGAAGGGGCGTTCTATCTGTATTGCGATTGCTCGGCGCTGGCCGACGACAGCTTTGCGCTGGCCAAGGATCTGCTGGAAAAGACCGGCGTTGCTGCCACGCCCGGCCTCGACTTCGGCAGCAACCAGCCGGAGAAGCACATCCGCTTCGCCTACACCACTGGCGTTGAGCGACTGGCCGAAGCCGTGGAGCGCCTAAGCCGCTACTTCGGCCGGTAAGCCCAGCCCGGGATAGCGGGAGCGCAGGGTTACCCAATCGAAATACGGCCCTGGATCGGTCTTTCGCCCAGGCGCAATATGGCAATGGCCGGCGATGGCCATAATCGGATAGCGCCGACGCAAATCGTCCAGCAAGCCCCATAGCGAGGCGTATTGCTCGGCGGTATAAGGCTGGGTATCGGAACCTTCCAGCTCGATACCCACCGAGTAATCGTTGCAGTTGTCACGCTTGCACCAACAGGACTGCCCGGCATGCCAGGCCCGCTGGTCACAGCCGACGAACTGGATGACTCGGCCACTGCGGCGCACATAGAAATGCGCCGACACCTGCAAGCCTGCGATGGTCGAAAAATATGGATGCGCTTCAGGATTCAGCCGATTGAGGAAAAAATCCTCGACCCAGTCAGCCCCGAACTCATCAGGCGGCAGGCTGATGTTGTGAATGACCACCAGGGAAACAGCCTCACCCACCGGCCGTTCACCAAAATTCGGTGAAGGCAGCCAATCAACCCCCTCCAGCCAACCGTCTGCCTGCCACGCCATCACTCGATGCCCAAACGCTCAAGCCGGTAGCGCATCGAGCGGAAGGTCACGCCGAGCAGGCGCGCCGCCGCTGTACGGTTCCCTTCTGCCTTCTGCAAAGCCTCCAGGATAGCCTGACGTTCAAGACGATTCAGATATTCATCCAGAGTTTCACTGCCACGTCCCGGCGCTTCGCCGCCCGGCATTTCCTCG
>JAGTRV010000200.1:5654-8992 GCA_018262245.1 Pseudomonadota bacterium
GCCGGAACAAAGCGCCGTCGCCCGCTCGAGAATGTTCTCCAGTTCGCGAACGTTCCCCGGAAAGGAGTAGAACTCCAGCGCCTTCAGGGCACCACTTGAAAGTTTCGGCGTGGTGTCCCCGAAAACGCGCCGCAGGATGGCGTCAACCAGTGGAGAGATATCCTCAAGACGTTCACGCAACGGCGGCATACGGAGTTCGATCACGTTCAGCCGGTAGTACAAATCCTGCCGGAAGCCACCTTTGTCCACCAGATCGCGCAGGTTGCGGTGAGTCGCACAGATGATCCGGACATCGACCGGCTCTTCGGCCACGCTGCCGACCTTGCGCACCCGCTTTTCCTGGATCGCCCGCAATAACTTGACCTGCACGGCCAGCGGCAGATCAGCCACTTCGTCAAGGAACAGCGTCCCCCCGTTGGCGGCCTGGAAAAACCCCTCGCGCTCACTATCGGCGCCGGTAAATGCGCCTTTCCGGTAACCGAAGAATTCGCTCTCCATCAGGTTTTCCGGAATCGCCCCGCAGTTAACTGGAACGAAGGGGCCTGCAGCCCGAGCGCTGCGGCTATGGATCAAGCGGGCACCCAACTCCTTGCCGCTGCCGGACTCACCGGAAATGTAGATCGGCGCCTGGCTGCGCGCCAATTTCTCGATCATCGCCCTTACCTGCTGCATGCTCGGGGAGTCGCCGATCAAGGACTGTAGGGGGTTCTCGTTATCCTGCCCACCTCCTGGCAAACGCAGGGCCGACTTGATCAAGGCACGCAGTTGTTCAAGCCCAACAGGCTTGGCCAGGTAGTCGAAAGCCCCCGCCTTCAAGGCAGCTACTGCATTCTCAGCGCTGCCATAAGCGGTAATGACGGCGACCGGCGTTTGGGGATAATGCTCGGTGATCGAACGAACGATTTCCAGCCCATCGCCATCCGGCAAACGCATATCAGTCAGACAAAGCTGGAAATCACCGGCCTCAAGCGCGGCATTCGCTTCAGCAACCGAACCAACACACTCGGTTGCCAAGCCCATGCGCGCCAAGGTTAAATCGATCAGTTCACGGATATCGGGCTCGTCATCAACGACGAGAACCCGGCTTAATTCGCCGCGCGGGCGCCGTTCGGTTCTGACAACTGACACGTGTCGTTTCTCCCTGCCACAATGAAATGCGCCCCGGATTCGGAGGCCATCAATTCCAGGCTAGCACCGTTGGTGGCACAAAGCTCACGGGCGATGAACAAGCCAAGACCAGTACCTTGAGTGTGCGTGGTAAAAAATGGCTCAAAAATCTGTTCCCGCACGGTTTCCGGGACCCCTGGACCATCATCTATCACGTGCAATTCTACCCGCCCCTCACCTTGGCTGCCGAGCAACTCGATCCGTACCGATCCCGTGCCACCGCTCGAATGGCGCAGCGCATTACTGACCAAATTCCACAAGACTTGGTGCAAGTGGGATCGATCAAAACATATCTTGAGCCCGACAGGCGCCTTGAGCGCTACGACATCCGGAGACAAGTTCTCGGCGGCCAGAAAATCTTCAACAAAGCCGAGGCAGAACTCGTCCACCGGCAACAATTCAGCTTCCGCCCGATTCTGACGGCCTAGCTCGAGAATATCGCGCACAATCCGGTCCAGGCGGATTACATTGTCGTTAAGAATACGCAGCAGACGATCCTGCATCTCGCCGCGGCGCTCCTCACGCAACAACTCACCGGCATGGCCAATCGCTGACAACGGGTTGCGAATCTCATGCGCGATACTCGCCGTCAGACGTCCCAGCGAGGCCAGTTTCAACTGCTGGGCATGCTCCTTGATCCGTCCAACATCTTCAAGGAAAACCAGAACCTCGCCATCCGAGCTGGTCGTTCGCTCGAAACGAGCACGCAAATCCCGCCCTTCCGCACCAGCGAAATGAAGTCCGTCATCATCGCCAAGCGACTCCCAACGTTGGAGCGCCGCCGCCAATACGGGGTTACAAGCTGACAATTCGACCACCTGATCAACAACCGACAAACCAAGCATATTTGCAGCCACCGGGTTGCACCTGCTCAGCATGCCCCCTTTGGCGACGATCAACACACCGTCCTGCATCCGCTCCACAACACGCTGACTGATACGGATCTGGTTATCCAGCGCGACCCCACGCCGCCGCGCCAGATCTTCATTGACCATTACCCGCTGACCAAGCAGACGAGCAAGAATGGCTGTGGCAAAAAAACCTGCCGATATGAATCCGGCCTGAACAATGGAGCCCTGATCAAATCCCTGGGCAACGATCCCATAGGCCTGAGCCAGAAGCACCGCCACCGTTGCCATGGCGGCGTAGAACAAGACCAAACGCCCTCGTCCGACCAGGCTTGCCGCCGCCAGGGAAACCAGCAACAACACACTCAAGCCGCTGCTCACTCCCCCTGCCAGAAACATCAGGGAACTGACGACTGCGATGTCCACCATCATCTGGGCAGACAATTGCCGATTAAATTGATGCTGCCAATGCGTTGCCAGCAAAAGACCGGCGATTGTCGCCGCCATGTAAGTCCCCGTCAGCCCGAACAGCAACGGCGATGGCGTCAAATTCAGGCGAGCCATCCATTCATGGGGAAACAGAATAGCCAGGCAGAACAAGCCGGCCAGAACCAGGCGATACAAATTGAAATATAGAAAGGAATGCCAGTTCGCCTCCCATGTCGAAGAAAGCCAATCTGACATCAGCGCCCCGCTGATCTGGCGGCGGCCCGATGCGCCTCACAGCAATAAATCTGTCCAGCATCGGACACAGCCTCGCTCTCAGGCAAATGCACGCCGCAATGAACACACGTCAGCATTTTCTCCGCAGGAGGCGCCTGCCGCACTGACGAATCCGACCTCTCTGGCGCATTTCGTTTGGACCAGAGCCACCAGAACACACCCAGAAACGCGAACAAGAACAGGTATTTCATAGCTCCTCCCAAAAAACAAAATACTCCGGAAACTCCGCAAGCTTCTGTCAGCTCTTTGTCGGAACAGCAAAAATTGACCACACGAAATTGCAACCGAAACACAATGCGAGACGGACAGCCAGGAGTTCACAACAATTCAGATTTATTCAGGGTGTTACATTCGAATAACCCGGCAAGAATACTCTCCCGCCCACCATCGAACCGAAGAATCCCCTGCACAGAGACTAGCCAAGTACTTATCCTTTGCCGTCATTGGTTGGAGCGACAGGATTCTCAGTGATACATCCTGCCCTCCGAACTCATGGCCAGCCTATACCGTCTAGTGCGTTACGCCCACCGATTGAATCCGAAAACTCACACCGGGTATCCAGATTTACTTTTGTCCAATGGACCAAATAAACGACTGAAT
>JAGTRV010000201.1 GCA_018262245.1 Pseudomonadota bacterium
CGTCGGAATGGCAGACGCCGCAGCAGGCGATGGAGAACAAGCGTTTCTGGGAAGTTTTCGAGGCATGCCTCTACCGCCTGCCGGATGCCAGCGCCCGCATCTTCACCATGCGCGAAGTGCTTGGTTTCGATACCGACGAGATCTGCCAGACCCTGGCAATCACCAGCAACAACTGCTGGGTTCAGTTGCACCGTGCCCGGCTGGCGCTGCGCGCCTGTCTCGGCGCCAACTGGTTTGGCGAGGCAGCCTAAGCGGCTTCAGTCAATCGCCCACCGCAAGCAGCCACTTGGCTGAATGCGGCAGCCCGGTGAGAACGGCTGTGATTGCTGGTCTGTTTTTTTCAACGGTCATTTCCCGGTAATGCCTGGCGTCGATAATCGGAAGATGACCTGGCGAAGATTTTTCATCCATGATTAGAAATGCCGTTGCATTGTGGCGCGGCTACGTCAATCTGGTGCGCCGACTACCGCAGGCAACAGGCTTCATGTTCGCGGCACGCTCACGCTGGGGGCGTGCCTTCAAGGTTTTTCTCTTCGCGGTCGGCGTTGTCCTGCCCCTTGGGTCTCTCATCTGGGTATTGCTGTTCTGGCATGGCAACGGTGTTCTTGGCGCCGATGTTTCAGGGCTCGCCGGGAAGCCGGCTGCCGTACATCACGCGCCTTCTCCGTTGCCCGCCAGGGCTGATTAGGCGGCTAAGGGCATCATTTCGGCCGGACAAAAAAAGACCCCGCCACGAGGGCGGGGTAACAGGGAGGTCTCGAATCGGGGGGTATTCGAGAGGAGGGTAAACAGGTTCAGCGCTTGTTTGGGCGCTTCAACAGCTTCCGGGCAATGGCAATTATTGCCCCGGCGGCGATGGCAGCAACGGCTGCCTTGAGCGGTTCCGCCTGGCCTTCGGCCAGCCAGTCGAAGCCGGTGATGCCGACGAATACACCGAGCGATTCGCTGATCGGCAGGTTGTCGGCAAAGGCCATTAGCGATCCTCGCCGACGGTGGCGGCGGCCAACAGCGCTTGGGCTGGAGGCAACTCGAACAGGTACTGGCGGGTAGCTTCGATAAATTGTTTGATATTCATTTTGATCATTTCCTCGTTATCCTCTTGGTGGGATTGCTTTTCTTCCATGCCTTGCATTCTAGAGGGGCGATGGCCAGCCGTCTGTTGCGCGAGCGTTGCGCCGAGGTAACGGGTTTTGATCTTCTGTAACGCTTTGTGACGACGCGGGAAAGCCCTACTGCTGCGCCTTCCAGGACAGCGTAAAGCGGGCGCCGCCGAGTGGAGAAGCGTCGGCGATGGCGGTGCCGCCATGCAACTCCAGTACGCGACGGGCAATGGCCAGGCCCAGGCCGTAGCCGCCGGTCGATCGGTCGCGCGAACGGTCGAGGCGGGTAAAGGCTGAAAAGATGTGTTCGCGCTCTTCCGGAGGAATGCCGATGCCATCGTCGTCGACGTGGATCTGTATATTTTCGCCAACCAGCTCCGCGTTGACCGAAATACGCTTGCTGGCGTATTTGAAGGCATTGCGCAGCAGGTTGCGCAGGGCGTAGGGCATCGCCTTGCGGTCGAGATCGACGAACAGGCTTTCTGGCAGTTTTCCGGTATCGACGACCACCTCAAGTTGCCGGCCCAGCAAGCGGACCGCGTCGACTTCGTCGCTTAGCCACTCGGCGAATTTGACGCTGGAAAAGTGCGCTTGCGGGGCTTCGCGCTCGAAGCGGGCGTAGGTCAGACTGGTATCGATCAGCTGGTCGAGCTCGTCGAGGTCAGCTTCCATCATGGCCCACAGGCGTTCGCGCTCATCGCGTTGCTCGGTTTCGGACAGCATTTCCAGGGCAAAGCGCATGCGGGCAATCGGCGTGCGCAGCTCGTGCGAGATACCGCAGGAAAGTTCGCGATGAGTGGCCAGCAGTTGCCGTATGCGATCTGCCATGCTGTTCATGGTGTCGGAAAGCGGGGCAAAGAGCTGCGTGCGGGCGGCCGGTGAGCGGGCATCGAAATGGCCGTCACCGAGATCGCGGGCCGTCTGGCGCAGCGCTTCCAGGTCACGCCAGATGGGGCGAATCCAGAACCAGAGAGCGATGGCGAAAATGACGCCGATCAGGCTCCAGGTCAGCAAGCGCAGCCGTAATTCGAGCGGCAGGCGGTCTTTCAGTTCCGGATTACGATTCGATGCCAGCGGGCCGACGACGAGAACCTGGCTCGATGTGCCGAGTCGGTGATACATGATGTCGCCGTCGTGATCGATGGCGATATCGCCGGCGTCGAGCTTGATCACCTGAGAGGGCGTCAGTTTGCTATCGAGCGTGATCCGTTCGACGATGCCCAGGTTATAGGAGAATTTCTCGTCGATATCCTTGATCTTTTTCTGCCATTCCCGGCGCGGATGGTGGAACAGTTCATCTTCAATCAGCGTAATCGTGCCGCGCATGAAGCGCCGCGCGTAATCATCGGTAATGCCGCGCTGGGCGGTAGAGATGACGAAGTCGGCGGTAAAGGCGATGGCGACGAAGGAACCCATCGCCAGCAGGTAGAAATTGAAGAACAGCTTGGACAGGCTGTAGCGACTGCCACGCCAGCGCGGTAGCGAAACCCGGAATAGTGAGCGGGCCAGTCCCTGGCTGTGCTCCTTGGCGCCTGAATCTTCAGGCGTCGGTTCAGTTCCAGTCATGCTTGCTGAAGAGGTAGCCCTTGCCGCGGACGGTCTTGATGCGGGTCGGGTTTTCCGGATCGTCGTTCAATTTCTTGCGCAGGCGTGAAATGCGGGCGTCAATGGAGCGATCCAGACCATCGAAACCGATACCGCGCAATTCCTGCAGCAGATCGTCGCGTGACAGCACGTTGCCGGCGTGGGAGGCGAGGAGCCACAGCAGATCGAATTCGGCCGTGGTCAGGTCGATGGTCTGGCCGGCCAGTGAGGCGGTTCGCGTTGCCTGGCTGATCTTGAACTGGCCGAACAGCATGCTTTCCGTTTCTCCGCTGCCGCCTTCGCCGGCCACAGGCAATCGACGCAGCAGGGCCTTGATGCGAGCAAGCAGGACGCGCGGCTGGACCGGCTTGGCAATGTAGTCGTCGGCGCCCATCTCCAGGCCGAGAATCTGGTCGAAATCCTCGTCGCGGGCGGTCAGCATCAGGATCACGCCGCGGAATTGCGAGCGAACCGCCCGACAAACCTCGAAGCCGTCCTTGCCGGGCAACATCACGTCGAGAATCACCAGATCGGGCTGTTCGGCGAGAATGCGCGCTTCGGCGGTGTCACCGCGGGGCTCGATGCTCACTTCCAGATCGTTTTTGGTCAGATATTCGGCCGTCAGTTCGGCCAGGCGTTCGTCGTCTTCGACAAGCAGTATGCGTGTGTTCATCCGTTAATCTTAACGGGCTGCCGGGCTCCGGTCCATAGCGCCATCGTCTGTAGTGCATGTTCTGTAGTCGCCGCCATGCGCGGCATCGCTTAGAATCTCGGCTGACTGTTCATTTGAAAGTGTCTTGATGATTTGCTCGAAAGTGCCCGTCAGGGCGTGGTTTGCGACGCTGGGGCTGGGATGCCTCGGTTTGGTTGCTGTTGGTATGGAGCTGCAAACTCTGTTGCACCTGGCGCCTTGCCCGCTCTGTATTTTTCAGCGCCTGCTCTATATCGTGATTGGCTTTGTCGGCCTGCTTGGCTTCGTCTTGCCCGCAGGGCGGCTACTTTGGTCGACGCTGGTTGCCGGGCTTGGGGTTCTTGGCTTTGGCGTGGCGGCTTACCAGACCTGGATGCAGGCTTTTCCGGACCTGGCGCCGGAATGCGGCTTCACCGATCCCAATGCCATCGAGCGTCTGGTTGACTGGCTGGGCATGGAGTGGCCCTCGATGTTCCTAGCAACCGGTTTTTGTACCAGTCGCGATTGGGAGTTGTTGGGCTTGTCGATGGCCAACTGGTCGGTGTTGATCTTTTCTGGCATCGTGGCCTATGCGGTCTTGCTGTTTGTTCGTAAAGACCGGACCTGAAAAAACAAAACCCGCCAGAAGGCGGGTTTTTCGAACGCTGGAGACAGCTGAATTACTTCAGCTTGACTTCCTTGTAAGCAACGTGCTTACGAGCCTTCGGGTCGTACTTCATAAACTCCAGTTTTTCAGGCGTCGTGCGCTTGTTCTTGGAGGTGGTATAGAAGTGCCCGGTGCCAGCTGTAGATTCCAGCTTGATTTTTTCGCGACCGCCTTTAGCCATTTTATTTATCCTTCTTTATCAGACTTCGCCGCGAGCACGCAGATCGGCCAGGACGGCGTCAATGCCGTTCTTGTCGATAAGGCGCAGGCCGGCGTTGGAAACACGCAGACGCAGGAAGCGGTTTTCAGATTCGACCCAAAAACGACGGTACTGCAAGTTCGGCAGGAAGCGGCGTTTGGTTCTATTGTTGGCATGGGAAACCTTGTTCCCAACCATCGGGGCTTTACCCGTTACTTGGCAGACTCGCGCCATGATGGTGCTCCAGAATTCGCTAGAAGAGAGCCCACAAGTATAACTAAAATCCCTGGGGTATTTCAAGAGGTTTTATGAACTTTATAGCAAACCCCGTTCGGCAAAGGACAATGGCGGGGTGTTGCCTGCAACGATGAAATGGTCGAGAACCTTGACGTCGACCATCGCCAGCGCCTCTTTCAGTGAGCGGGTGAGCATTTCGTCAGCCCTCGACGGTTCGGCAATGCCGGACGGGTGATTATGCGCCAGGATGACTGCCGCTGCATTGTGGGCGAGTGCTGCCTTGACGACTTCACGCGGGTAGACCGAGGTCTGGGTCAAGGTGCCGGTGAATAACTCTTCTGCTTTCAGCAGTTGATTCTGGGCATCGAGCCATAGCGCCATGAACACTTCGTGGCCACGGCTGGCCAGTTTGAGGCGCAACCAGTCCCTTACCTTGCCGGGCGAGGTGAAGCTGTCACGGGTTGCCATCTCCTGTGACAACGCACGGCGGGTCAGTTCGAAGCTGGCTTTCAGCTGGGCTGCCTTGGCCATGCCGATGCCGGAGACGCTGGCCAGTTCTTCGAGCGAAGCTTCGGCCAGTGCGCCGAGCCGACCATCGAAGCGGTGTAAGAGATCGCGCGCCAGATCGACGGCACTCTTGCCGCGCACGCCGACTCTTAAATAGATAGCCAGTAATTCGGCGTCGGACAGTGCGGCCGGGCCGTGTGCCAGCAGCCGCTCGCGTGGTCGCTCGCCTTCTGGCCAATCGGTAATCGCCATATTCTTTTCCAGTAGAATGTGCGGACACCAATTCTAATGGTAAGACAATGGAATTATTGGGAAAACGCATCGTTCTCGGCGTGACAGGCGGTATCGCTGCCTACAAGGCGGCTGAGCTGGTTCGCTTGTTGCGCAAGCAGGGTGCCGATGTACAGGTGGCGATGACCGAAGGGGCGACACACTTCGTGACGGCGACCACCTTTCAGGCGCTGTCCGGCCAAGCGGTCTATCTCGATCAATGGGATGCCCGGATGCCGAACGCGATGGCTCACATCGACCTTTCGCGCTCGGCCGATTTGATTCTGGTTGCGCCGGCTTCGGCCGATTTTCTTGCCCGTATCGCCTGCGGTATGGCTGAC
Organism: Pseudomonadota bacterium; assembly: GCA_018262245.1. Classification (GTDB taxonomy): domain Bacteria; phylum Pseudomonadota; class Gammaproteobacteria; order Burkholderiales; family Rhodocyclaceae; genus Azonexus. Next base: position 5,576 of record JAGTRV010000201.1, read on the forward strand.
GATCTGCTGGCGACCATGGTGCTGGCTCGCGATTGCCCTTTGCTGGTGGTGCCAGCAATGAACC
>JAGTRV010000202.1 GCA_018262245.1 Pseudomonadota bacterium
TGAGGCCGGAAATGCGCTCTTCGGCCATGACGCGTTGCATCATCTGACCGAGCAAGGCCGGATTTTTTTCTTCCGGCAGCAATATTGACAGGGGCTGGCCGAGCACCGGTTGCGTTGCAGGCCGGAACATGTCGAGCGAGTTATCGTCCATCGACTCGATCACTGCGTCCTGACCGACAACAACGACACCAAGCGCCGTGGCCGCCAGCAACATCTGGCTGCGTTCGACGGCACGCTTGCGGGTCAGCAAATTGTGAAGCCGGGCACGGATTTCCTCGGCCAGAATCGGCTTCTGCACATAATCGTCGACCCCGAGCTGGAACAACTCGATTCGCCGCAACGGATTGTCAAAAGCAGTCACCGCCAGAACCGGCGTTTCACCCTTGGGTAAAGGCAAGCGACGAATCCGGTTAATCAAGCGCGTGCCGGTCATGTGCCCACCCAGGACGACATCGCACAACACCAGATCGTAATCATTGGCTTCAAAAGCCAGCCACGCCTCGTCAGCCGAGGCAAACGCATCGACCGTCATGCCCCAGTCGCGCAACTGGGCTTCAAGCAGGGCGCGCTGATCCCTGCTGTCCTCAACATAAAGAATCCGGCAACGCATCGGCTGCAGCAACTCAACGTAATGCCGCATGAAGCGAAGCAGTTCGTCGATATCCTGCTTGCGGAAAAGCTCGCTCACACCAGCTTGTTCAGCCTGTGTTGCCAGGCCGGAGCTGGCACTCGACGTCAGCAAGACGATCGGTTCAGCCTTGGCCCTGCCATCGGCACGCAAGGCTTTGGCCAGTTCGATGCCATCACCATCCGGCAGTTGCCCGGAAATAATGAAGAAATGAAAGGTCTCGCGGGCGACAATCTCGCGCGCTTCCTGTTGCGACAAGGCGAGTTCGACCCGGACATCCGCATAATGGCCCAATGCCCGCTGCAGGATGTCCCGGTAAAGATGCGTGGCATCGACAACGAGGATGTTCATAGGCCCCTCACAACTCTATTCATGCACCGGCGACGTTGCCTGATACGCCAAGCACACACGCCAGACGGATTTTGGACGCTTTGCCCTTGTTCCAACCGGGTGTAATCGGCGAAAATCACGAATTCTAAGCCATAGTCGGCTTACTCATCGCATCCAAGGATTCTCCATGTCCAACGCCGAACAGCAAGCCCCGGTCCAGCAAGACGAAAACCAGCTCATCGCAGAGCGCCGTGCCAAACTGGCCGAGTGGCGCAAGACCGGGAAGGCTTTCCCGAATGATTTCCAGCGTGAGAACACCGCCGCCAAGGTCCTCGAAGGCTATGGCGAGAAAACGGCGGAAGAGCTTGAAGGTCTGCCGATTGAAGTCAAGGTTGCCGGCCGCCTGATGCTCAAGCGCGTCATGGGCAAGGCTTCCTTTGCCACCATTCAGGATCTGTCGGGCCGTATCCAGATCTACATCACCCGCGACCGCGTTGGTGAAGAGGTCTATGCCGACTTCAAGACCTGGGACTTGGGCGACATCATTGGCGTCACCGGTAGCCTGATGAAGACCAAGACCGGCGAGCTGTCGATCCAGGCCACCGAAATCCGCCTGCTGACCAAGTCGCTGCGCCCGCTGCCGGACAAGTTCCACGGCCTGGCCGATCAGGAAATGAAGTATCGCCAGCGTTACGTCGACCTGATCATGAACGAGGAAACGCGCTTCACCTTCCGCGCCCGTTCAGCCATCGTCGCCTCTATCCGCAACTACATGACCGGCCATGGCTTCATGGAAGTCGAAACGCCGATGATGCACCCGATCCCCGGCGGCGCTTCAGCCAAGCCGTTTGTCACGCACCACAATGCGCTCGACATGCAGCAGTTCCTGCGCATCGCGCCGGAGCTGTACCTGAAGCGTCTGGTCGTCGGCGGTTTCGAGAAGGTTTTCGAGATCAACCGCAATTTCCGCAACGAAGGTCTCTCGCCGCGCCACAACCCCGAATTCACGATGATGGAGTTCTACGAGGCCTACGCGAACTACCACACGCTGATGGACTTCACCGAAGGCCTGCTCCGCCACGCAGCCCGCGAAGCGCTGGGCAAGGAAGTCTTCGTCTATCAGGGCCGCGAACTCGACCTGTCCAAGCCTTTCCATCGCCTTACCATCAACCAGGCCATCCAGCGCCAGCATCCGGAATTCAGCGATGCCGAGCTGGCCGATCCGGAATTCCTGAAAGCCAAGATCAAGCACTTCGGCGAGCCGCTCAAGCCGGGCGGTCTGGGCAGCCTGCAGCTGCAACTGTTCGAAGCTTGCGCCGAAGCCCACTGCTGGGAGCCGACTTTCATCATCGACTACCCGGTCGAAGTGTCCCCGCTGGCCCGTGCCTCGGACACCAACCCGGAAATCACCGAGCGCTTCGAACTGTTCATCGTTGGTCGCGAAATCGCCAACGGTTTCTCGGAGTTGAATGATGCCGAAGATCAGGCGGCGCGCTTCCAGGAACAGATGAAAGCAAAGGATGCCGGCGACGAGGAAGCGATGTATTACGACGCCGATTTCATTCGCGCGCTGGAATATGGCCTGCCGCCGACTGGTGGCTGTGGCATCGGCATTGATCGCCTGATCATGCTGCTGACCGACGCCGCCGCGATTCGGGATGTCATCCTATTCCCCTCCATGCGTCCCGAATGATTGATGCGTGGCTGCGCTTGCCAACTCGGCGTTGCCGGCGACCTTGCATAGCGCTGCTATGCGGCAGCCACCGGCGCCTTGATTTGGCGGCGCTCGCTCACACATCGGTTGAAGATTGCTGAAGATGCAAATCCGTCAGTTGCAAATTGCCAACGACCACCTGCAGGACCGCCTGGTCCTGCGCGTTGCCACGCAGGCTGACGAGGAATACCGCATCTGGCTGACCCGGCGTTTCCTGCGTGAGCTGTGGCCACACCTGGCCGCCCTTCTTGGCAAACTGACCACACCAGCCCCGGCCATGGCCGAGATGGAGGTTGCCGAGCAAGCAAGCTTCGAACAGCCATTCAGCGACGACAACGCCACCTACCCGCTGGGCTCGTCGCCCTTGCTGACCAGCGAGATCAAGTTCGATCCCCTGAGCGACGGCAATTACAGCCTGACTTTCCGTGAAGGTCGGGAGCGCAGCTTCCAGTTGGGCCTGACGCCCGACCTGCTGCAGGCGCTGTGCGCCATGCTGCGGGCCGGCGCCGAACAGGCGCAGTGGAATCTGGCGCTGGACTACGCGGCCGCACCCGAGCCAGTTCCCGTCCCGAACAACAGCCGCCCATCCCGCCTGCACTAGTGGAAAAACTGCAGCCTGCGAGGCTCGAATTCGTCGCCTACGACACACCCTACTCGGCGGCCTTTGACGATGTTTATCACTCGGCCCTCGGCGGTCCAGCCCAAGCCCGGCATGTCTTCCTGGCTGGCAACGAACTACCGGCGCGTTGGCAGGATAAGGACCGTTTCGTCATCCTCGAAACCGGCTTCGGCACCGGGCTAAATTTCCTGGCCACCTGGCAGGCCTGGCGGGATGATCCGCAGCGCTGCCGACGCCTGCACGTCATCTCCTTCGAGAAGCACCCATTCACGCTGGCGGACCTCGCCACCTGCCAGCAAGCCTGGCCGGAATTCGCCGAACTGGCGGCCGAACTGCAGCAAAAATGGCCGCCGTTGGTGCCGGGCATGCACCGGCTCCATCTCAACGACGGACAGGTGATCCTGACCCTGACCTTCGGGGATGCGGCAACGCAACTGCGCTCAATCGATGCCTCGGTCGATGCCTTTTTCCTCGATGGCTTCTCTCCGCCCAAGAACCCCGAACTGTGGTCACCGCATTTCTGCAAAGGCCTCGCCCGCCTGACTGCACCGGGTGCCACGCTGGCCACCTGGTCGGTCGCTGGCCACGTCCGTCAGGCGCTCAAGGACGCTGAATTCGACGTGGCCAAACGTCCCGGCTATATAGGCAAGCGGCAGATGCTGGTCGGCCGCTTCCGCTCGCGTCGTCCGGATCGCCATGTCGCTCCGACCGATCGCCGGGCCATCGTCATCGGTGCCGGCATTGCCGGAAGCAGCACGGCCCATGCACTGGCTGCCGCCGGCTGGCAGGTGACGGTGCTGGAGCAGGCCACCGCACCGGCCACTGGCGCCTCGAGCAACCTGGCCGGCATGCTGCGCCCCTTGCCCAGCGCCGACGACAACCGCCTTTCCCGCATCACCCGCGCCGGGTTTCTGGCCACCCGCGCCCTGCTTGGCGCGCTACCCGAAGCCCGCTGGTCGCCCTGTGGCGTACTGCATCTGGCGCGCGAACCCGAGCATGAAACGCAGCAACGACGGGCCGTCGAACAACTCGGCTTCCCGCCCGAAGTGCTGCAATTCGTCGAGCCCGACGAAGCCAGCCGCTTACTCGGCCAGCCGGTCACCATCGGCGGCTGGTGGTTTCCGAACGGTGGCTGGGTACAGCCGCCCTCGGTCTGCCGGGCCGCACTGGCCGCCTTTCCCGAGCGCATCACGACGCACTTCAATGCCGCAGTCGCCCGGATCGTTCGCCAAAACGATCAATGGCAGGCCATCGACGCTGATAGCAACTTGCTGGCGGAAGCGCCCGTGCTGGTCATGGCCAGCGGGGCTGCCGCCCCGCGTTTCGAACAGTTCGCCTGGCTACCGCAACGATCCGGCCGCGGCCAGGTCAGCCACCTGCCAGCGAGTGTCGGCAAGCCGCTGAATACCGTGCTCTTCCAGATCGGCTACGCCATACCCGCCATTGACGACACACAACTAATCGGTGCCTCGCTGTCTTACGAGGATGATGAGTCCGCCGAACGCGAGGCCGACCACCGCGACAATCTGGCCCGCCTGCGCCTGACCCTGCCGGATTTTGCGAGCGACCTCGACCCGGCCACCCTGCATGGCCGTGTCGGCTTCCGCCCGATGTCGCCGGACCGGATGCCGATCGTTGGCGCCGTGCCGGATACCATGACCGCAACGCCCAACACCCGCCTCCACAATATTCCCCGCCAGCCTGGCCTGTGGTGTGTCCAGGGTTATGGTGCTCGTGGCATCGTCTGGTCGGCACTGATGGCCGATCTGCTGATCAGCCAGCTGGAAGGCGAACCGCTCCCTCTGGAAAGAGACCTCGTCGATGCGCTCGACCCCGGTCGCTTCCTGATCAAAGCGGCGCGCAACCCTGGCGGAGAATTGCCCTCTGACGAAGAGACGAGCGAACCAGCTGCATGATCATGCATAAGCTTAGAAAACATGCTTATTGGCGCACGTCGCCGGGCGCGCTAAGCTAGACAGGTTATTTTCCGACTTTCCTTTTTGACAACAACATCAAGAGAGACGCACGCATGAAGATCGAAACCATTGCCGTCCATGGCGGCTACTCGCCCGACCCGACCACCAAGGCCGTCGCTGTTCCTATCTACCAGACGACCTCCTACGCCTTCGACAGCACCCAGCATGGTGCCGATCTGTTCGACCTGAAGGTCGCCGGCAACATCTACACCCGCATCATGAATCCAACGCAGGACGTGCTGGAAAAGCGCGTCGCCGAGATGGAAGGCGGCATCGCCGCTCTGGCCATGGCATCCGGCATGGCCGCCATCACCGCCGCGGTGATGACGATCGCCGAAGCCGGCGACAACATCGTCACCTCGAGCACG
>JAGTRV010000072.1 GCA_018262245.1 Pseudomonadota bacterium
ATCTTCACCTTGCCGGAACCTTCGTGGTTGTCGCAGGAGGTCTTGATTTCCGGCAGCAGGTCGGTGGCGCCCAAAGCCTTCAGACGGGCATCGTTGATGTTCAGATTTTCCAGCGCCCAGCGAGTCTGCTCGCCGTTCAGCGCCTTGCCCTTGCCATACTTCTCCTGGCCCTTGCGGATCGCCTCGACCGACAGCACGGCGGCAGAAACACCACGGTTGTAGAGGACGGTGCCGATCTTGGCGACATCCTGCAGGTTGCCCTTGCCGGCGCCGTAGACCACCTTCTCGATGTCGGCAATGACCGGCACCTGCTTGCCGGCGACGTTCCAGGTCGCGGCCATATAGCCCTTGGCGGCATCGCCGGCCGGGATGACGTCTTCCTCGGAACCGGTCCACCACGAGCCGATCATCTTGTCACGTGGGAAGCCGACCTTCTGGGCCGCCTTCAGCGCCGTCTGGTTCATCACGCCCCAGCCCCAGAACACCACGTAGTCCGGCTTTTCCTGGCGGATCTTCAGCCACTGGGCGCCCTGCTCGTTGCCTGGGTGGGCGACCGGAATCTGGACCAGCGTGAACTTGTTCAGCGATGCCTCGGCTTCCATCGCGATGATGGCTTCCTTGCCGTAGGCGGAGTCGTGATACAGATAAACGATCTTCTTGCCGGCCAGGTTGCCGCCGTTCTTGTCCTTGATGAACTTGACGATGGCCGAGGCCTGCATCTGGTAGGTGGTGACCAGCGGGAAGGCATAGGGGAAGACCGAGCCATCGACCGCATCGGTCCGGCCGTAGCCCATCATGGCCAACGGCAGCTTGTCCTGCGCCGACTTGTCGACCAGGGCGTAGGAGATGCCGGTCGACATCGTGTGGATCGGGCCGGCCGACTTGGCGGCCTTGCTCTTCAGGCGCTCATAGCATTCGACGCCCTTGGCGTTGTTGTATTCCGTTTCGCACTCTTCCCAAGTCATCTGAACGCCATTGACGCCCTTTTCCTTGATGTTGACGTAGTTCAGGTAGTCGATGAAGCCGCCGTAGAAGGCCTGGCCGTTCGAGCCATAGGGGCCGACGCGGTAGTCGATCAGCGGGAAGAATTGTTCTTCAGCGGCAGCTGCACCTTGAGACAGCATGGCCAGGGAAAGCGCAACAGCACTCAGGGCAGGTTTGAAGCTTTTAATCATGGTTTTGTCTCCTCTAGTTATAAAGTTGCGGCAAACCCGGCTTAGTGCGGGAACGGCCACAGGCGCAGCTTTTCCTTGGCGATTTGCCACAGACGGGCCAGCCCGTGCGGCTCAACGATCAGGAAGAACATGATCAGCGCACCGAACACCGTAATCTGGATGTGCGACACGGTAGCGCTGGAAAACGGCAGACCGAACAGGTCGGCAAAAAACGGCAAGGCGATATCGAGAAAGATTGGCAGCAAGAGAATGAAGGCCGCCCCCAGGAAACTGCCCATGATCGAGCCAACACCGCCGATGATGATCATGAACAGAATCTTGAACGACATTTCCAGCGAGAAGCCGTCCGGCTCGACCGAACCGAGGTAGCAGAAGGCGTACATCGCACCGGCTACGCCGCAGTAAAACGAACTGACGGCAAAAGCGAGCAGTTTAGTCGGCATCAACTTGATGCCAATCACCGAGGCTGCCACGTCCATGTCGCGCACTGCCATCCAGGCCCGACCGGTGGTCGAACGGACCATGTTCTTGGCGGCCAGCGCCATGACGACGACGATGGAGAGGACCAGCAGGTATTTTTCGACTGGCGTCTTCAGTTCATGGCCAAAGAAGATCAGTTGCTGCGTCGAGATCACGCCCGAAGACGAGTTGTTCGACAACCAAGGGAATTTGGTAAGGCACCAGACGATGAAGAATTGCGCTGCCAGTGTCGCTACGGCCAGATAAAAACCCTTGATGCGTAGCGACGGCAGGCCGAACAGGATGCCGACACCGGCTGCGGTCAACCCGGCCAACGCGAAGGACACCAGAATCGGGATGCCTTCAATGCGCAACTGGAAGTTGTAGGCAGCATAGGCGCCAACCGCCATGAAGGCAGCCGAGCCAAGCGACAACTGGCCGGCGTAGCCGGTCAGGATGTTCAGGCCCAAGGCCGCCAGCGCAAAGATCAGGAATGGAATCAGGATGGCCGAGAACCAGTATTCACTGGCCAGTAGCGGCACCGCGAAGAAAGCGACGAGGAGCAGGGTGATGACACCGATCCTGTCCTGACGGATTGGAAAAAGCTGCTGGTCGGCGGCGTAGGTGGTCTTGAATTGACCGGCTTCACGATAAAGCATGTTGTTCTATCCTCTCTTACACGCGGTCGATGTGCTTCTCGCCGAACAAGCCTTCCGGCCGGACGAGAAGGAACAATAGAGCCAGCACATAAGGGAACCAGCCCTCGATGCCGCCGAAGTTGCCGCCGAACAGATCCTGCATGACCGGCGGAATGTAGATTTCAGCCAGTTTCTCGGAGGCGCCGATGATCAGGCCGCCAACAATCGCACCCGGCACCGAGGTAAAGCCACCGAGGATCAATACCGGCAGTGCCTTGAGTGCCGTGAAAGTGAGCGCAAACTGCACACCGTTGCGAGCCCCCCACATCATGCCGGCGACCAGAGCAACGAAACCGGCCACGCCCCAGACGATGGCCCAGATGTGTTGCAGCGGGATGCCAATCGACAAGGCGGCCTGATGATCGTCAGCCACGGCACGCAGGGCACGGCCAATCCGGGTGTATTGAAAAAACAGGGCGAGCGTCGCCACCAGCACTGCAGCAACCCCGGCCGCGACCAGATCGAACTTGGAAATCACCATGTTCCAGTTGTCGAGAATCCAGGGAATCGGCTCATCGACGATGCCCAGTTCCAGCGCCCGCGGCTCACTGCCGAAAATCATCGGCGCCACGCCTTCGATGAAGAACGCCAGGCCGATGGTCGCCATGAACAGCGCGATGGGCGGCTGGTTGACCAGCTTGCGCAGCACGAACTTTTCTGTGGCGATACCGAACACCGTCATGATCGCGAAGGCGAGGATGATGGCCAGCCAGAGTGGCGCGCCCTTCTCCATGCAACCAACGACCGACAGTGCAGCCAGATAGACCATCGCCCCCTGGGCAAAGTTGAACACCCCGGACGCCTTGTAGATCATCACGAAACCGAGGGCCACCAGCGCATACATCACGCCGGAAAGCAGGCCACCGATCAATACCTCTAAAAAGAAATTCATCTCGCCCGCTCCTTAATGGCCAGCACCGAGGTACGCCTTGATGACGTCTTCGTTGTTCTTAACTTCTTCAGGGACGCCATCGCCGATCTTCTTGCCGTAATCGAGGACGACGACGCGGTCGGAGATATCCATCACCACGCCCATGTCGTGCTCGATCAGCACGATGGTGGTGCCGAACTGGTCGTTCACATCAAGGATGAAACGGCACATGTCTTGTTTCTCCTCGACGTTCATGCCGGCCATCGGCTCATCGAGCAGCAGCATTGAGGGCTCGGCAGCCAGGGCGCGACCGAGTTCGACGCGCTTTTGCAGGCCATAGGGCAGGCGGCCGACCGGTGTCTTGCGGATGTGCTGGATTTCGAGGAAGTCGATCACTTCCTCGACTTTCTTGCGATGCTCCAGTTCCTCGTTCTTGGCCCGGCCGAACCACAGCGCATGCTCGATGAAGTTGGCCTTCATCTTGGTGATGCGTCCGGTCATGATGTTGTCGAGCACGCTCATGCCCTTGAACAGCGCGATGTTCTGGAAGGTCCGGGCAATGTTCTGCTGGGCCGCCATGTGCGGCTCCATGCGCTTGCGCTCCTGGCCGTGCCAGAAAATCTTGCCTTCCTGCGGGTGATACACGCCGTTGATGACATTGAGCATCGAGCTCTTGCCGGCACCGTTCGGGCCGATGATGGCGCGAATTTCGTGCTGGCGGACGTTGAAGGAAATGTCGGTCAGCGCCTTGACGCCACCGAAGCGCAGGGAAATGTTCTGCAGGTCGAGAATGACGTCGGTTGGACTTGCCCGAATAGAGCGCGTCGATCAGCACCTTGTATTTTTCGGCAACGAAGTTGCGGCGCACCTTGCGGGTCCGGGTCAGCTCGTCATCATCAGGATCCAGTTCCTTGTGCAGGACCAGGAAACGATGGATCTGCGAATCGGCCACCATCGTGTCATTGACCAGATCGGCGTTGATCTGCTCGACGCACTCGCGGATCAGCTCCAGCACCTCCGGCTTGCCGGCCAGATCGGCATAGCCCGAGTAGGCGATACCGCGCCGTTCAGCCCAGTTGCCGACCGCACCAACGTCGATATTGACGAAGGCGCAGACCATGTCACGCTCGTGGCCGAAGCAGACCACTTCCTTGATGTGCTGGAAGAACTTCAGCTTGTTTTCGATATAGTTCGGCGCAAACATCGCACCGTTCGACAGCTTGCCGACGTCCTTGGCACGGTCGATGATCTTCAGGTGGCCGTCTTCATCGAGGAAGCCGGCGTCGCCGGTCATGAACCAGCCGTCAGCGTTGATCGTCTCTGCGGTGGCATCCGGGCGCTTGTAGTATTCCTTGAGCAGCATCGGCCCCTTGACCAGCACCTCGCCGTTGTCGGCAATCTTGATCTCGACGCCCGGCGCCGGCTGACCGACCGAGTCGAACTTGATGGCGCCATCCGGCTGCAGGCAAACATAGGCACAGGTTTCAGTCTGGCCGTAGAACTGCTTGAGATTGATGCCCATCGAACGATAGAAACGGAACAGTTCCGGACCAATCGCCGCGCCGGCCGTGTAGGCCACGCGGATCCGGCTCATGCCGAGCACGTTGCGCAGCGGGCCGTAGACCAGCAGGTTGCCCAGCCAGTACTGCAGACGGTCGCCGAGCCCAACCGACTTGCCGTCCAGAATGTCCGAGCCACAGCGCTTGGCCACCGCCATGAAGTGGTGGAACATTTTCTGTTTGAGCTTGCCGGCGTCTTCCATGCGGATCATCACGGACGTCAGCAGGCTTTCGAAAACACGCGGCGGAGCGAAATAACAGGTCGGCCCGATTTCGCGCAGGTCGGACATCACCGTCTCGCCCGATTCCGGGCAGTTGATGGTGAAACCGGCGACCAGTGCCTGGGCGTAGGAGAACAAGTGATCACCGACCCAGGCCATGGGCAGGTAAGACAGGATGTCGCCGTCAGCGCCCAGCTTGTCGACCTGCACCCCGCCCTGAGCAGCCGCGATGAACGCAGCGTGGGTCTGGCAGACGCCCTTCGGCTTGCCGGTGGTGCCCGAGGTGTAGAGCATGACCGAGGTATCGTCGAAGTGACCCTGCTCTACCTCGGCATTCAGGAAGTCCGAATGATTGCGATCGTGAATCCGGCCCATCTCCATCAGTTCATGGATATCGTGCAGGAAAGACTGGGTGTAGTGCCGCATGCCGCGCGGGTCGTCATAGACGATGTGTTCCAGCGTCGGGACCTGATCCTGGATTTCCAGCATCTTGTCGACCTGCTCCTGGTCTTCGACAACCACGAAGCGGATACCAGCATCCTGCAGCACGAAGAGCATTTCGTTGGCCACGGCATCCTGATAGAGCGGCACCGGTACGCCACCCAGACACTGGGCAGCGGTCATCATCATGTAGAGATGCGGACGGTTGTCGCCGATGATGGCCAGATTGTCGCCGCGCTTGAAACCAAGCGAGGCCAGACCACAAGCCAAGGCGCGAACGCGCTCGGCGACATCCAGCCAGGTCCACGTTTGCCAGATGCCGAGATACTTCTCGCGCATGGCCGGGGCATTGGGTCGGATTTGAGCATGATGAAACAGCAACCGCGGGAAGGTATGCAAACCATCCACCGCGGCGAAATTCGCCTGCGTGGGCATTCTTTAGTCTCCTCATCGCCGCGTTTTTGGGCACGCGGTCTAACGTTCGTTTGAATCATTGTGGGCTGCACTGCCTTACACAAACCTTGCGCCGCACCACGACAATCTCTCACAGTTGCGGCTCAGTGTATGCACACCCCGCGCTTATAATTGTCATCCGGCAGACATTCCAGGAAATAAATTGAAGAACGCTGAGGAACTGCTTCGCACCTCCCTCTGGGGCCAGTCGCTGACAGCCGAGGAAATGGATCGCGCCCTGGCCGGCACGATCGAGCGTTCTTTCGCGCCCGGCGCCTTCATCTGCATGAAGGGCGAGCCGGTCGATTACTGGATGGGCATCATCGACGGGCTGGGCAAGATGGCCAGCCACTGGACGACCGGCAAGACCACGTCGCTGACCGGCATCAGTGTCGGCGGCTGGTTCGGCGAAGGCTCCCTGATGAAGAAGGAGCCGCGGCGCTATGACGTGATGGCCCTGCGTGAAACCCGGGTCGCCTTCATGAGCCGCAACACCTTCAACTGGCTGCTCGACCACAGCATTCCGTTCAACCGCTACATGATCGCCCAGTTGAACGAGCGCCTCGGCCAGTTCATCGGCATGATCGAGAACGAGCGCATGCTCGATACCGACGCCCGCATTGCCCGGGGTCTGGCGGCCCTGTTCAACCCGGTGCTTTACCCCGGTACCAATCGCCTGCTGCAGATTTCTCAGGAAGAACTCGGCTACCTGGCCGGCGTCTCCCGCCAGCGCGCCAACCAGGCGCTCAAGGTGCTGGAGGATGCCGGGCTGGTGCGCAGCGAATACGGCGGCATCCACATTGTCGATCTGGAAGGCTTGCGCAGTTTCGGCGACTAGTTATTCAAAAACAGCCAACATGACGTTGCAATAACGTCAAATCGATATCACCAAATTCCCCGATCCACGCGGAACCGCTTTGCCAGAATAGTTCATTGTCATATATTCCCGGGGCTTAGGACAACGCGCTTATCGCGCATCTTCCAGCCCCAAAAAATGTCGCTAACGCTGGGAGGTGTCTCATAACCAGGATCAGGAGAACCTCATGAACATCAATCCATTCGCCAAGCACCTTGCGCAACTGACGTGCGCTCTCGGGCTGGCGTTCGGCATCCAGTCAGCACACGCCGCCCCGGACTGGCAGATCAACCCGGAAGGCCTCGGTGCGGGCGGGGCGACCACCGTATCAGCGGCCAATGTCGGCGGCGTCGGCTTCGTGCAAGTAGTGCCGAGCCCCACCAACCCGGGCGCGTTCACCTTCATCGAGCACGGCGCCTACCAGCTCCTGCAGACAGGGAGCACGAACCCGTTCGGCACCAGGGACATTACTGTGACCTATGAGGTGAGCGGCTCGGGCAACTGGTTCAATCCTGGCGCGCTACATTTCAGCTCGGGAAGCATCAAGCTGTTCAGCGACATAAACTTCGATTTCGGCAGTGCCAACGGGACCTATGGTGCCGACAATGGCAAGGCGATCGGCAGTTTTAGCGTCTTCGACGGCGGCCTCTTGAATGGCGGACTGGTTAATGTCCAGGCACAACTCGACGCCGGTAGCCTGCTCCCCGGCTACCTGTTCGACGCCGACGGCAATGACATGACCAAGGCCGGCAAGGTTTTGCTGCAACTGGGCATTTACAACCAGACCACCAACCCGGATGCGCTGCTGGTCTCGGAAATCATCTGCGGCATGGCCGGCTATGGTGGCGCAGGCTGCGATGGCACGGCTTTCATCAACTCGCCGCAGGCCTATGCGGTCAGTGATGGCGGCTCAGTGACCCTATCGGCCGTGCCGGAGCCTGCTTCCATTGCTCTACTGGGTATCGCATTGGGTGCAATACCCGTTTCCACCCGCCGCCGCTCGAAAAAAGCAGCCTGAGTCTGACTTGCCAGACACCACTGCCGCCCACGCGGTAGTGGCATTCACCGGGCAGGCAGCTATTTCACATAGCCCCAGCTCTGCAGCCGGCTGTAGGAATATTCTGCCGCCTTGCCCTTCTGGGTCCGCTTCAGATAAGCGGCATACTGGTTGGCCGCCTCCTGCTGGCGCCCCAGCCCTTCCAGCGACACCCCTTTGAGGAAGGTCACCCCGGCATCCCCCGGCATCAGGCGATCGTAGCGATCGAGATGCTCGTAGGCCTTGGCCGGATCCTTCTGGCCGAGCGCCAGGATGCCGACCATCTTCTGGGCCTGCGCCTCCTGCGGATAAATCTTCGTCGCCGTCTGGGCGTATTCCATGGCCTGCGCATCCTTGTCCTGAACAGACAGACACTTGGCCATCAGCACATTGGCTGCATAGTCGCGCGGAGTTGCCTTCAAGGCCGTACGAAACTGCTCCTCGGCCTTGCCGTAGGCTTTGCCGGCCATGGCCACTTCACCCTTCTGGCAGGCATCGATGGTCGGTTTGATGCGGCGCAGTGAAGCAGTGTTGTCCAGGAAGCGGTCGCGCCCGGCATCGCGCGTGTTGCTCGCCGCATACTTGCTCTCGGCCAGTTGCCGCGCCGTGTCGCGCCGTTCGCTGCTCATCGGGTGGGTCGAGAACATGGTTTTCAGCATACCCGGCGATTCCTTCTGCTGATCGACCAGCAATTGCTGCAGGCCGACCATGCCGCTGGCCGGATAGCCGGCCCGCACCATGTATTCCTGCCCCAGCGAATCAGCTTCGCGCTCATTGTCGCGGGAATAGCTGGCGAGCAGCACACTGGCGCCGAGCTGGGTACCGATATCGGTCAGGCTGCCAACCCCGGCCACCGCCCCGATGATATTCACGCCCGTCATCGCCACCTGCGTCACCATCGCCGTACCCTGCCGCTGCGCGGCGTGACGGGCATTGACGTGACCCAGCTCGTGACCGAGCAAGGCCGCCAGCTCGGCCTCGTTGTCGAGATCGACCAGAATGCCGCGCGTCACCCCCATCGCCCCGCCAGGGAAGGTGTAGGCATTGACGTAGTTGGCGTTCAGCACACGGTACGAATAGGGCATCTGCGGCCGGTGCGACTTGCTGTGCAAACGTTGGCCGACTTCCGTCAGGTACTGGTTGATCGGCGCATCCTGCACCGCGCCCAGATCCTGCGAAAACTGCTGTGGGGCCACCTTCTGATCGACAGCCTTTTCCTCATCCTCGCTCATGCCGACCAGGATGGAACCGCTGCCGACCGGCGAACTGGCACAGCCAGACAAGGCGCTGGCCCCAAGCAGCCAGAGCATCTGGCGGCGGGTGATGCTGTTACGGAGCAGATTGTCTGCCAGTGATTGATGCTGACTCATGCCAGTTTTCTCCGGGTTATCGCCACATTTGAAATCGTAGGGGAAGGCGCCGGCCAGTCAAGTCGGCGGTGCTGGCAATCGCCTCAGTTGCGCGAGGCGCCCTTCCCTATTTAGTAACAAAAACATCAAACAAATCCAAACAAAGTCATTTAACTAACATATTTTACATTCGAATCCGGATGTGACAATTTAGTTAAATATCTTTCCCAACAATGACTTACGAGAATTTCCTCCTGTTAATTTCAGCATTCCACCCTATAGTAAAAATGGATATTTGAACTAAAAAGAACAGTCGGAACAGGGAGGCTTCATCATGTCTGCGCACCCGTGTCCAATCTCCCACAAGCATCTTCGTGGAGTGGCAAATTCCTTGGCTGCCCGAGCAGCCACTTCAAGCGCAGCGCATAGTGAATGCGCCACTGTCCAAGCGCTGATTCGGCGGACGCTGATCAGCCTCGCCATTGCGCAGCTTTTCCTTCCGTTGCCGGGGAAGCTCCATGCCGAACCCGACGCCTGTAGCCTGCAAACACCAAGCAGCGTGCTCTGCAACGGCAATCAGTCCGGCGGCATTGCGACAGGCCGCACGCTGCTGATCGACGGCAGCACCCTGCAATCGCCACCGGTCACAAGCATCGACGTCAATACGCTCAACGCTGCGGTCGCCCCCGGCAGCGGCTTGCCGGGCATCTACCTGCATAACGAGGCTGGCAATGCCGTGACCATCAATGCCGGAACCTCCCTGGCACCGATTTCCATCACGGCAAGCGGCGACAACACCGGCGGTATCGTGGTGAACGGTTTCGGAACGCCAACCCAGACCAACAACTTCTTCGGCCTGCCTTTGCCGTCCGGAAGCGGCGGAACGGGCGGCAACGTGACAGTTAACAGCTTTGCAACGATCAGCACGGATGGCGATCAAAGCCCCGGTATCAGCGCCCGCAGCCGGGCGGGCGGTTATTCCGATGCTGTCGTCAACACGTACAAGCAGCTCCTCGGCACCAACCAGGGGGCCACCTTCGGCATCAGCACGGTGCAAGGCGACAGCGCCAAGATCGGCCAGGCAGTCACCGGCTCCAACGGCGGCACATTTACCCTGAAGAACAACCTCCTGGGACTCGCCCCCGCCTATACCTACAACCTCAGCGGCATGGCGCTCAATAATCTGGCGCCAGGGCAGCACATCGACACCTCGGTGTCCTATACCGTGACCTCGATCATCGGTTATGCCCCATCCAACGCCGTACTCACGTTGCGCGTCACGCGCCTGGCCGATGGGTCGCTGAGCGTCTTGCCGGCAACGTATTTCGACGTGTACGGGCGCGCCTACGAGGCACCGCAGGCCATTGCCTACGTCGACGGCGCAACGCCCCTGTCGGGCCAGATTTCGCTGGCGCCCAACTTCGATGCCTACATGACCCGCCTGCTGGAAGATTCCGCCATCGGCGGGGCCGGCGGCAATGTCAGCGTAACGACCAGCGGCTCGATCACGACGAAGAACGCGCTCTCGTTCGGCCAGGCGTCGTACGGCATCCTGGCTCAAAGCAAGGGCGGCACCGGACTACCCGGTGGTGGCGGCGTTTTCAGTGGTGACACCGGCAATGCCGGCTCGCCGGGTGGCAGCGTCATGGTCAACAACACAGCGAGCATCCACACCTTTGGCGAAGGCGCCCACGGCATCGTTGCTTCCAGTGCCGGCGGCAACGGTGGGCGCGGCGGCGGTGCCAGCTTTGCCGGCAACGGCGGCGCGGGTGGTACGGGCGCCAAGGGTGGCGAAGTCACCGTCATCAACTACGGCAACATCACCACCGAGTCGACCAACGCCTTCGGCATCTTGGCCCAGACGCTCGGTGGCCAGGGCGGACAGGGCGGCGGCGGCGGCTGGCTGGGAGGTGGCGGCGGCGCAGGCGGCGCGGGGACGGTGAACGATCCGGTCATCGTCGGTAACGCGGGAACGATCACGACCTTCGGCGACGATTCGCATGGCATTCTGGTCCAGAGCATTGGCGGATTCGGCGGTGGAGGCGGCGGCGCTGGGGGTATCGTGGCCCTGGGCAGCACCGGCGGCAATGCCGGGACGGGTGGCATCGCAACGATACTTAACCTCGGCAAGGTGAGCACCGCAGGCTGGAACGCCAACGCGCTGATGGCCCAGAGCATCGGCGGCGGGGGCGGCAGCGCCGGCGGGACGGGCGGGCTCGTCGCGCTGGGCGGCGACGGCACGGCAGGCGGCAACGGCGGGATGGCCTCGGTGTACAACTACGGCGAACTGAACGCCACCGGTGTCGGCGCACGCGGCATCGTTGCCCAAAGTATCGGTGGCGGCGGCGGCCATGGCGGCGACTCGGGCGGACTTGTGGCCATCGGTGGCGACGGCGCCACCACCAGCGATGGCGGCGCCGTCAATGTCGGCAACACGGGCAAGATCACCTCGGCCTCCAACGCCATCCTCGCTGAAAGCATCGGCGGCGGCGGCGGCACCGGCGGATCGAGCGGCGGCTGGTTCGGCGTCGGCGGATCCGGCGGCGGGGGTGGGAATGGCGGCACGGTAACGGTCGCCAATAGTGGCGACCTGACGACCTCCGGGCGCAACGCAGCGGCGCTTTTCGCGCAGAGCGTCGGCGGCGGCGGCGGCAACGGCGGCAATGTCGTCGCCGTCGGGGCCTTTGCATCGGTTGCCATCGGCGGCGCTGGCGGCAATGGTGGCGACAGCGACAAAGTCGTGGCGAAGAGCACCGGCGGAACCATCGAGACATGGGGTGTCCAGTCGCATGGCATCTATGCCCAGAGCGTGGGTGGACGCGGCGGCAACGGTGGCTTTGCTGCCGCTGCCTCGGCCGGCAAAGGCCTTTCTCTCTCGCTGTCCGTCGGACGTAGCGGCGGCGGTGGCGGGGATGGTGGTGAGGTACAGGTCGAAAGCCAGAGCACGATCACGACGCACGAACAGGACGCATACGGCATCTATGCCCAGAGCGTCGGTGGTGGCGGCGGTAACGGCGGGTTCTCCGTAGCTGCCAGCGCAGCCGTTCAGGGCGTGGCGGTTTCCTTCTCGGTGGGTGGCAAGGGTGGTGTGGCAGGCGACGGCAAGAAGGTGGAGGTCGGCAAGGACGCCCCGATCACCGGAAAGATCACCACGAACGGCGCGAATGCATACGGTATCGTTGCCCAAAGCGTTGGTGGTGGCGGCGGACATGGTGGCCTGGCCGTGGCAGCCACGCTTTCGGCCGGCACGAACGGCAGCGGTAGCCTTGGCCTCGCGCTCGGCGGCGAGGGTGGTTCCGGTGGGGCCGGGGGGGCTGTCGTTGTCAATAGCGCAGCCACCATCAGCACGCAGGGTGAGAAAGCCTACGGGATCAAGGCGCAGAGCGTCGGCGGCGGCGGCGGTGACGGTGGCCTTGCCGTCGCAGGTGGCGTGGGCGGCGGCTTGGGCTCGGATTCGCTCAAGCTCAATGTCGCCGTGGGCGGCTCGGGGGGCGCGGGCAGTATGGCCAGCACGGTTGATGTCGATATCAGCGGTGGCAGCATCGAAACCAGGGGCAAGAATGCGCATGGCGTGTTCGCCCAGAGCGTCGGCGGCGGCGGTGGCGATGGTGGCATCGCCATCGCCGGGACACTCGGACTGGGTGGCAAGAACACGAACGTCAGTATTTCCGCCGGTGGCGTTGGTGGCACAGGCAGCATCGGCGACACCGTCACCGTGAGCAACGCCGCGACGATCAAAACGCACGGCGAAGCTGCCTTCGGTATCTTCGCGCAGAGCCTGGGCGGGGGCGGCGGGATTGGCGGAGCCGCGTTCAGTGGCGCCGGAGACCTGAACATCGGTCAGGAAGGCTATAACGTCAATATCGATTTCGCCTTCGGCGGCAAGGGCGGCTCAGGCAACAAGGGCGGCATGGTCGATATCACCAACACGGGAACGATCGAGACATTTGGCACTGCTTCGCACGGCATTTTTGCCGAAAGCGTCGGTGGCGGCGGCGGACAGGGCGGCAGTGCGCGCACCATGTCAATCAATGCCGCCGTAATGCCGGTCAGCACGTTGGGAAAATATGCCTCGTTCAGCCTTAACCTCGGTGGCAAAGGCGGTTCGGGCAGCGACGGCAATACGGTCGACATTGATAACCAGGGCACGATCATCACGCATGGCGCCGACTCCCACGGCATTTACGCGCAAAGTGTGGGCGGTGGCGGCGGCACCGGCGGCGAAGGAGCGCATGGCTTCTTCGGCATTCCGGCCTTGATGTTCGACAAGACACCGATGTACCAGCAGGTGTCCATCTCGATGGGCGGCAGTGGCGGCGCAGCGGGTAGTGGCGGCGCGGTCAATGTCATTCAGCACGGCAACATCACCGCCCATGAGCAAGGATCGGATGGCATCTTCGCGCAGAGCATCGGCGGCGGCGGCGGCACGGGCGGTGTCGGGGCCATCGGCTTTACCGGCACGGTCGGGATCGGCGGCTCAGGCGGCGCCTCCGGCAATGGCGGCAAGGTCGATGTGATCGTCGATGGCAGCATCAACACCTACGGCGGTGCCGGCTATGGCGTTTTTGCCCAAAGTATCGGCGGCGGCGGCGGCATCGGCGGCAATATCGACCGGGGCCTCGCCACCAGCTGGAACGTGGGGCTCGGGATTGGCGTCATTCGCAATTCTCAAAATGGCGGCAACGGAGGTGAGGTAACGGTATCCGGTAGCGGCCTGATCCACACCCGGGAACTCGGCGCCACGGGTATTTTCGCGCAGAGTGTTGGCGGCGGCGGCGGCGTGGCCGGCTACCAGAATCAAAGCTGGTGGGGTTTTGCCGGAAGTGCCGGCGGCAACGGTTCAGGGGATCGTGTCACGGTCGACTGGCGTGGCAGCATCTGGACTGACGGCGAAAACGCTCACGGCATCTATGCCCAGAGCGCTGGCGGCGAGGCTGTCGACGTGGTCGTTTACGATGAAAACGGAAATCCTACGACGAAGAAGCTGCAGGGCTATCAGAACCTCGGGAAGGATGTCAGCGTCACTGTCAGGGGCGACGTGATCACGAGCGGAGCACGCTCGAATGCCATCTACGCGGAGAGTTCGGGCGCCGAAGGCAAAGGCAACATCACCGTGAAGATTCTTGAGCAGGGCACAGTGAAAGGGGGATCGGGAGCGGACGCTGCCGGTGTTCACCTCGTGGGTGGCACCCAGAACCTGATTGAGAATACCGGGTACATCGGCACGGTCAGCGGCATCAGCGGGCTCGCGATTGCCGGCGACACCGGCAACGACGTAGTGAGCAGCAGCGGCACGGTGACTGGCTCCGTATCGCTGGGCACAGGCACCAACGCTTTCACGAATGCGCTGGGTGGTCTCTTCAATAGCGGGCCACTCGTCGACCTCGGTGCTGGCAACCAACTGATCAACAGCGGCACGCTGGCCCCCGGCGGCCTAGGTTCGGCAGCGACGACAACACTGACCGGCAACCTGCGGCAGAACAGCAGTGGTTCCTTGGCGGTCGACCTCAGTCTGGCCGGACGGGCCAGCGACCTGCTGAATATCGTCGGCGCCGCGCAGGTCGACGGCAAGTTGAGCGTGCGTCCGGTGGATACCGGGTTTGCCCGCCCCGGCACCCTGCGCAGCGTGGTGCTGACCGCCAGCGACGGTGTATCTGCCGCCGATCTGGCGCTTGCCGCACCGCACTCCTTGCTGACCAGTTATGCGCTGCTCTATCCGAGCGCCAACGAGATCGCCGTTACCCGCAGCATCGATTTCGCGCCCCGCTCGCTCAATCCGAATGCTCAGCGCATCGGTGCCCACCTGAACGCCATCCAGGCAACAGGTGGCTCCGCCAGCCTCGCCCCTTACATCGCCGCACTGTTCGCCCAGCCGGACGACCAGAGTCTCGCGACGGCCTACGAAAAGCTCGGTCCGGGCGCGCTCGGGACGTTGACCAAGTCATCAACTACATCCAGCCTGGAATTCAACGACGCGATGCATAGTTGCCGTCAGCGCGATGGCGACTATCGTTTCATCCGGGAAGGGGAATGTAGCTGGATTCGTTTCGGCGGCAGCATTCGCGATCAGGAAAGGGATGATCAGAATCCGGGCTACAGGCAGGATATGGTCACGATGGCCGGCGGCTTCCAGAAGGCGGTGCGCGAAAACCTGCACCTCGGCCTCGGCGTCTCCTACCAGCAATCTGCGCTCAACTCGGTCTTTTCCGATGTCAATGGCGAACGCTTCGAGGGCGGCATGATCGTCAAGCAACGCTTCGACGCGACCCGCCTGTCCCTGTCCTTCAGCGCCGGCTATGGTCACTACAACACCCGGCGCCTGGTCGACATCGCTGCACCGGGCACCTATGCCCAGGCCAGGCCAACCTTGTGGTCGGGCGCCCTGCACGGCCGGATCAGCCACGACATCATGGCCAGCGAAAACGCCTACATCCGCCCGATGCTCGGCCTGGGGGTCTCCTACGTGTCACGCGATGCGTATGACGAAACCGGGGCCGGCGGTGCCAACCTGCGTGTCGAAAAGGCCAGCGATACCTTCGTCTCACTGCATCCGGCCATCGAGTTCGGCGGTGAAAACAGTATCGGCGGCGAGGGAACCCTGCTCCGCCACTTCGTACGCGTCGGCATGACCCAGTTTCTCGGCAGCAGCGAACACCACGTCACCGCCAGCCTGGAAGGTGCGCCATCCGGCATCCAGCCTTTCACGGTCACGACAACGAGCGACAAGACCTATGCCGATCTGGTCATTGGCGTCGATATCCTGCGCAAGAGCGGGACCACCGTTCGCCTGGAATATAGCGGTCAGTTCTCGAACAACAGCTCGACCAATGCGATCGGCGTGAAGGTGGCGATGCCGTTCTGACCATTCACCAGGAATTCCCGGCATCAGCGCGGAAGCCCCAATGAAAACGGCGAGGTTCATGGCCTCGCCGTCGTTTTTGACAGAAACAGTCAGCGCTCAGCCGTGTGCCAGCCAGCGCAGCAGGCTGGCATATAACAGGTCGGGATCGACCGGTTTGCCAATGTGATCGTTCATGCCGGCATCCAGGCAGGCTTGGCGGTCTTCGTCGAAGGCGTTGGCGGTCATCGCCAATACGGGCAGCACGGCCTTGCCGGGTAGCTGGCGGATCAGACGGGTCGCCTCCAGCCCCCCCATGACCGGCATCTGCATGTCCATCAAGACTAGGGCATAGGTGCCATGGCGCACCCGCTCGACCGCCTCTGCTCCATTGACGGCAAGCTCGACGACCAGCCCGGCCAGGCTTAGAAGCTCCGCCGCCACTTCCTGGTTGATCGGCTCATCCTCGACCAGCAGCACACGGCGGCCGCCGTACAGGCGGGCGATCTGGCTCTCCGGGGCAACGGCCGCGGCATCGGCGGCGAGCGCTTCTGGCTGGCGGGTCGCCACGTCGAGGCAGACCGTCATCCAGAAGGTGCTACCGACCCCGAGAGCACTGTCGACACCGACATCGCCGCCCATCATCCGGGCCAGATGCCGGTTGATCGCCAGGCCGAGGCCGGTACCGCCGTATTTGCGAGTCGTCGAATCGTCGGCCTGGGAAAAGGACTGGAACAGCCGGGCCTGCTGCCCGGCATCCATGCCGATCCCCTGATCCTGAACCTCGAAGCGCAGCATCACCTGCTCGCCATCCCGACGGTCGACCCTGGCCCGCAGGGCAATTTCGCCCCGTTCGGAAAACTTGATGGCATTGCCGACGAAGTTGAGCAGGGCCTGTCCGATACGCACCGCATCACCGCACAGCAAGTCGGGCACGTCACTGGCCAGATGGCTGGTCAGGCGCAGGCCCTGGGCGGCGGCGCGTTCGTCGAGCATGCTGATCGTCTGCCGGAGGACTGCTTCCGGCGAGAATTCGCGAATTTCCAGGGCCAGGCGTCCGGCCTCGATCTTGGAGAGATCGAGAATGTCGTTGATGACGTTGAGCAGATGATTGGCCGACTCGCTGATCTTGCCCAGACGCTCGCGGGCTCGCGAGTCGAGCACATCCTTTTGCAGCAGATGGGTCAGGCCCATGATGGCGTTCATCGGCGTCCGGATTTCATGGCTCATGTTGGCCAGGAAAGAACTCTTCGCCCGATTGGCCGCCTCGGCCGCATCCTTGGCCCGGGCGAGTTCGACGGTACGCGACTGGACCAGGGTTTCGAGATGCTGGCGGTAGTGTTCCAGTTCGGCCTCGGCCTGCTTGCGCACCGTGATGTCGGTTGAAATGCCACACAACGCGTAGATCTGGCCATCCTGGTCGCGCAGCGGAATCTTGATCGACAGGAAAGCGCTGGTGATCTGGCCGTCCACCGTCCGATTGACCTCCTCCTCGACCACCCGATCGCCTTGTTCGATGACCCGCCGGTCGTTGCGGCGCAGGTTGACGCAAGTCGCCGGGTCGAAGAACTCGGTGTCCTGGTGGCCGACAATGCCGCCCATCTCCCGCGCGAACAGTTCGCAAACCCGACGGTTGGCGTACTGGTAGCAGTAATCCGTGCCCTTGATGTAGATGTAGGCCTCGACGCTGTCGAGGATGGTCGCCATCTTGTACTCGCTCACCCGCAAGGCTTCCTCGATCTGCTTGCGCTCGCTGATGTCCTCCTTGACTGCCAGGAAGTGCAGGATCTGCCCCTGCTCATCGATGATCGGCGAAATCGAGGCCCGTTCCCAGAACAGCGAACCATCCTGGCGCCGGTTGTGAAACTCGCCCTGCCAGGTCTGGCCGGACTTGATCGTCGTCCACAACTCCCGGTATTCGTCCGGCGATTTTTCGCCGGAGCTGAGGATGCGCGAATTCTGGCCGAGCACCTGCTGGCTGGTATAGCCGGTAACCTGCTCGAATTTCGGATTAACGTAACGGATGCAGCCACCGGTATCGGTGATGACAATCGAGACCGGACTCTGTTCGATCGCCCGCGACAGCACCTTCAGTTCGTCGGCCTGAACGCGTAGCGCCGCCTCCTGGGCCAGCCGCTGCTGGTGGTAGTCGGCAAACAGCCGTTTCGACCAGCGCGAAAACAACAGCGAGCTGAGCAGCCCCAGGCCCAGGGCCGCGACGATGGCGATCAGCAGATTGAGTAGGCGCTGGTCATGACCAGCCTCTTGCTTGCGCAACTCCTCGCCGAGCAGGCTAGCCATTGATAACGGACAAAGCCGCCGCCGCGCTCGCCTGCTGCCAACAGCTTTTCGAGGGCAGCCTTTTCCGGTGCCGCCATATCGTGGATCAGCATGCCATCCAGCGCCCTGTCGCTCGGCGACAGCAGATTGCGCCCGCTGCCATCGAGCACGCCAAAACGGCCGCTCTGTCCGAAATGCAGGGCGCGCAGGCGGGCCAGCGCCTCCTTTTGCTGTAGCGCCTCCCACTTGTAGGTGTAGTCGCCAGTGCCGATCAGCCAGTCGTAGGGGGCGAAATGCCTGACGTATGCCAGTTTGTCGGCCATCTGCGTTGCATCGTCGGGCCGGTACCAGCGATAACGTGAGAAACCTTCGTCGCGCGGCTGGCGGGCCGCCTCGATCAGGCCACGCATGATGTAGTGGCCGGTGTCGTCCCGGTTGTCGAGGATGGTCTTGCCTTCCAGCTGCGGTGCGGTCGGCAGCAGGATGAACTGGCCCTGCATGTCGTCGATGAAGTAGTAACCGCGCCCTTCGTAAAACCGGGCTGGGCGCAGTGCCTCGATGATCAGGCGCTTGACCTCGGCCGGCGGCCGACGCCGCGCCTCCTGGGCATAGATGGATTCGACGATCTGGTAGGCAGTATCGACCTGTTCGGTCAGGCTGCGGCGCAGCACATCCTCGGTCCGCGAACGGGTGAATTCGATGAAATTGGTCACCCCGTCCATCTCGGCCTGCAGGCGGGCTTCCAGCTGCTGGGTAGCAGCCAGTTCGACACGGGCGAAGGCGGCGCGCTGCTCACTCAGACTTTGCCATGAAAAAAAGCCGCCGAGCGCCAGGGTCAGAACCAGCACGGTTAGCAAAGTGCCAATCAGATGAATACGCGGGACCGTCTTTTCGTCAGCCGTCAGCCTCACTCTCCTGCGCCCCTTTATCAAATTCATCAAATATAGCGGCGCATTGTAGCCCTCTTCCCTGCCTGCTGCTCCCCCCCGCCAAGCCAGTCCTGGCAAGGAAAACCGACGTCATACGACAATGGAAAATAAAACGGCGAGGTACTTAGCCTCGCCGTCGTTTTGCTCCTCCGCCCTATCGGGTTCGGGTTGCTGTTCGCCTTTTCAATTGGTCTTTACATGCTGCGCCGGTACTGGCCGCCGACTTCGTACAGCGCGCTGCTGATCTGGCCGAGTGAGCAGCACTTGACGGCATCGACCAGCACGGCGAAGACGTTGCCGTCTTCAATGACCGTCTGCTTCAGCTTGGCCAGCATGGCCGGCGACTTGTCGGCATTGCGGGCCTGAAAGTCGCGCAGGCGCTTGATCTGCGACTGCTTTTCTTCATCGCTTGAACGGGCCAGTTCGATTTCCTGCTGGGCCATGCCCTTCGGATTCAGGAAGGTATTGACGCCGATGATCGGGTACGAGCCGTCATGCTTCTTGTGCTCGTAGTACATCGACTCTTCCTGGATCTTGCCGCGCTGGTAGCCGGTTTCCATGGCACCCAGCACGCCGCCGCGCGAGGCGATGGCTTCGAATTCCTTCATCACGGCTTCTTCGACCAGATCGGTCAATTCGTCGATGACGAAAGCGCCCTGGTTCGGGTTCTCGTTCTTGGCAACGCCCCACTCGCGGTTGATGATCAGCTGGATGGCCATCGCCCGGCGCACGGATTCCTCGGTCGGCGTGGTGATCGCTTCGTCGTAGGCATTGGTGTGCAGCGAGTTGCAGTTGTCGTAGATGGCAATCAGCGCCTGCAGCGTCGTACGGATGTCGTTGAAGTCCATT
>JAGTRV010000203.1 GCA_018262245.1 Pseudomonadota bacterium
GTCGCAATCGACGACGACGACCTTCATGTTGGCCATCTGGGCGGTGGCCGGGTTGGTGCCGTGCGCCGATTTCGGGATCAGGCAGACGTTGCGGTGTTCTTCGCCGCGGCTGGCGTGGTAGCGGTCGATGGCGACCAGGCCGGCATATTCGCCCTGCGCGCCGGAGTTCGGCTGCATGCAGATAGCGTCAAAACCGGTGACGGTCTTCAGCCATTCCGTCAGGCTGGCGATCATTTCGAGATAGCCGCTTGCCTGGTCACGTGGGGCGAACGGGTGCAGGCCGCCGAATTCCGGCCAGGTGACCGGAATCATTTCGCTGGTCGCGTTCAGCTTCATGGTGCAGGAACCGAGCGAGATCATCGAGTGGTCGAGCGCCAGGTCCTTGTTCTGCAGCGACTTCAGGTAGCGCAGCATCTCGTGCTCGGTGTGGTGCGTGTTGAACACCGGGTGCTGCAGCACGGCGTCGCTACGGATCAGTGCATCGGGCAGGGCGGAGTCGGCTGCAGCGACCTGTGCATCGATGGCTTCCATGTCGAGCGTGACCTGGGCGATCAGCTTGAACAGCGTGGCGACATCGTTACGGGTGGTCGTTTCGTCGAAGGAAATGCCGAGCACACCGGCCGAGACACGGCGCAGGTTGTAGCCGGCGGCCAGGGCGGCGTGGTACACCGATTCAGCGCGGGCGCCGAGGTCGAGATGCACGGTGTCGTAGAACTGCTTGGTCAGCAGCGTGACGCCGGCGCGCTTCAGGCCTTCGGCCAGGATCGCGGTCAGGCGGTGGATGCGACCGGCGATGGTACGCAGACCTTCGGCGCCATGATAGACCGCGTACATGCCGGCCATGTTGGCGAGCAGTACCTGCGAGGTACAGATGTTGGAGTTGGCCTTTTCGCGGCGGATGTGCTGTTCGCGAGTCTGCAATGCCATGCGGTAAGCGGTGTTGCCGCGCGCATCCTTGGAGATGCCGATGATGCGGCCGGGCATCGAGCGAACGAAGGCTTCGCGGGTGGCGAAGAAGGCAGCATGCGGCCCGCCGAAGCCCATCGGAATGCCGAAGCGCTGGCTGGAGCCAAGCGCGATGTCGGCACCCATGGCACCGGGGGATTTGAGTAGCACCAGTGCCATCAGGTCGGAGGCGACAGCAACGGTCGTGCCCTTGGCCTTCAGGCCGGCGATGACGTCGGTCAGGTCACGGACTTCGCCGTTGTCGCCCGGGTACTGGAGCAGGGCGCCGAAGAAGTCACCGTCCTTGTGCGCGTCGATGTTGCCGATGACCAACTCGAAGCCGAAATAGGCGGCGCGGGTCTTGACCACGTCGATACTCTGCGGGAAACAGTTGGCATCGACCAGGAAACGGTTGGATTTCGACTTCGAAACACGGCGCGCCATGGTCATCGCTTCAGCGGCGGCGGTGGCTTCGTCGAGCAGTGAGGCGTTGGCGATTTCCAGTCCGGTCAGGTCGATGACCATTTGCTGGAAGTTCATCAGCGCTTCCAGGCGGCCCTGGGCGATTTCAGCCTGGTAGGGCGTGTAGGCCGTATACCAGCCCGGGTTTTCCATGACGTTGCGCAGGATGACCTTGGGCGTCAGTGTGTCGTAATAGCCCATGCCGATGCAGGACTTGTTGACGACATTCTTGCTGGCCATGGCCTTGAGGTCGGCCAGCGCTTCGTGTTCGCGGCGCGGGGCGGGCAGCGGCAGATCAGCCGGCAAACGGATGGCGGCGGGAACGGTCTGGTCGATCAGCTGCTCCAGGCTGTCGGCACCGATGGCGGTCAGCATGGCAGCCATTTCGGTCGAGCATGGGCCGATGTGGCGGCCGATGAACTCGTCGTGCTGCTCCAGGGCTGAAAGGGGAAGATTCAACGGCATGGGAATCCTTGCATTAGAAATACTTGAATACATCATCCCCGCCCAGGCGGGGATTCACTGATTTGATGTTTTTGGGTTCCCGCTTGCCCCCAGAGGGGACTCCCTGTGGGGGCGGGAACGACATGCCGCTTTTAGGCGGCGTCAGCAACGGCCTGGTAGGCAGCGGCGTCAAGCATCTTGTCGAGGTCGGCGACATTGTCCGGGGTCATCTTGAACAGCCAGGCGGCGTAGGCGTCCTGATTGACCGATTCCGGGGCATCGGCAGCGGCCTGATTGACTTCGGTCACGGTGCCGGCGATCGGGGCGTACACGTCAGCCGCAGCCTTGACCGATTCGACGACAGCGATTTCCTTTTCGGCATCGAAATGGGCGCCGACTTCCGGCAGTTCGACGAAAACGAGGTCGCCGAGGGCTTCCTGGGCGTGGTCGGTAATGCCGACAGTGACCGAGCCGTCAGCGTTGAGCAGCATCCATTCGTGGGAGGCGGTGTACTTGAGGTTGGAAGGAACGTTCGACATGGTTTTCTCCTGAATGGGTTGAATTAGATGACTGCTTTGCCGTTGCGGGCGAATACGGGTTTGGTGACCTTGGCTTTCAAAGCCTTGCCACGGATATCGACTTCGACTTCGTCGCCAATCTGCACGCCGAGCGGCAGGCGGGCGAGGGCGATGGATTGCTGGAGCGTCGGCGAGAAGCTTCCGGAGGTGATTTCACCGTCGCCTTGCTTGGTCATGACCTTCTGGTGGCCACGCAGCACGCCCTTGTCGAGCAGGATCAGGCCGAGGAACTGCTTCTGCTGGCCGTTGGTGACCAACGCAGCCTTGCCGACGAAATCACGGTCGGTGTTCAGCGAAACCGTCCAAGCCAGGCCGGCGTCGAGTGGCGAAACTGTCTCGTCCATGTCCTGGCCATAAAGGTTCATGCCGGCTTCCAGGCGCAGCGTATCGCGGGCACCGAGGCCGCAGGGGGCAACACCAGCAGCATTGAGCTTGTTCCACAGAGCCTCTGCTTCGCCGGCCGGCATCATGATTTCGTAACCGTCTTCACCGGTGTAGCCGGTGCTGGCAATGAAATACTGATCGACCTCAGCGGCGAAGAAGGCCTTCAGGCCTGCGGTCGCGGCCTTGGTCTGCGGCAGCACTTCCCACACCTTGGCACGGGCATTCGGGCCCTGGACGGCGATGATGCCGAGATTGTTGGCGCCGTCACGGCGCTGGGTAATGGTCACGTCGAGCTTCCATTCGGCGACCTTGGCCTGCATCCAGGCCAGATCCTTCTCGGCGGTGCCAGCATTGACCACGATGCGGAAGCGCGTGTCGGTCAGGAAGTAGATGATCAGGTCATCGATGACGCCGCCGGCATCATTGAGCATGGCCGCGTAGAGCGCCTTGCCGGAAACCTTGAGCTTGGCCACATCGTTGGCGACGAGGCGGGACAGGAAGGTGCGGCAATCCGCACCAACAACGTCGACCGGGCACATGTGCGAAACATCGAACATGCCGCAGTTGTTGCGGACCGCGTTGTGCTCCTCGATCTGAGAACCGTAGTTGACCGGCATGTCCCAACCACCGAAATCGACCATCCGGGCATTCATTGCGCGGTGAGCGGCGTTCAAAACTGTTTTCTTCAGCATATCAATCCTTTACAGGCGGTTGTTGGCGCCAGTTCTAGAAACGAAAAAGGGGTGAAACGAAAGATACACATCTTGCGTTTCACCCCTCTGTCCTCGATACCTGAGAGATTTGCCCCATCGGTGGGCGCTGTTAACGCCGCTCTCCAGAGTTTCAAAATGGCAAGCCATTTTGGTTCCGCGGTCCTTTTGCCTGAGCGTTTTCGGGTGAAATTGCGCCTTCGGCGGCAGACGGATCTGCGCTCTCCCACGGAACGGGAGGCACTATAGCGGGATGCACGGGTCTAATCAACCTGCTGCACCGCACAAGGGGGGGCCGGGCCATGGCCTCCTTCGTGCTAAACTCTTCGTTTGCCTTCAATCGCTTGCCTGTGACGCCTACCAATTTCGATTTTCACTGCCATTCCATCGTTTCCGACGGCCTGTTGCCGCCCGAAGTGGTGGCTAGACGCGCGGCAGAAAACGGCGTCGATCTTTGGGCGCTGACCGATCACGACGATATCGGTGGTCTGGTCACAGCCCGGGCGACTGCTGAGGAAGTCGGCATGAGCTTCGTCAATGGTGTCGAAATCTCCATTGAGTGGCGCGGCACCCCGATTCATATTGTCGGACTCGGTTTCGATGCAGCCAATGCAGCACTGACGGGTGGCCTTGATGAGCTTCGTATTGGCCGTGTCGAGCGAGCCAAGCGCATGGGCGATGCCCTCGCAGCGATCGGTATTCCCGGCGTCTATGAAGGTGCCCTGTGTTTTGTGACCAATCCCAGTCTGATCTCGCGAGCGCATTTTGGGCGTTACATGGTCTCTATCGGAATTGCCCGGGACATGGCCGGTATCTTTCAACACTATCTGACACCCGGCAAGCCGGGCTACGTCGACCATCGCTGGGCGACGCTCGAAGAAGCGGTTGGCTGGATCACAGGCGCCGGCGGCGTGGCCGTTGTCGCGCATCCCGGGCGCTACAAGATGTCCGGTGGTGACATGCGCCGCTTCCTCGATGATTTCAAGGATGTTGGCGGTCAGGGTATCGAAGTGACCTGCGGCAGCCATTCGCCGGATCATGTGATGCATTTCGCCCGTCTGGCTCGTCATTATGAGTTCCATGCTTCGCGCGGCTCCGATTTTCATGGACCCGAGGAAAGCTATGTTGATCTCGGTAAACTTCCTCAATTGCCTGAAGACCTGAAACCGGTCTGGCGTCTGGTGTTCTGACATGGCACGCGTTGTCAATATTCATCCCGAATCTCCGCAGCAGCGCCTGCTCGCCCAGGCGGCCGAATTTATTCGCAATGGCGCCATCGTCGCCTTGCCTACTGACTCCTGCTACGCGCTGGGTTGCCATCTCGGCGACAAGGAAGCGCTGGACAAGATTCGCCTGATTCGCCAGATGGATGATCGCCATCACCTGACGCTGATGGTCCGCGATCTTTCCGAAATTGCTCATTTCGCCCGGGTCGACAATGCACAGTACCGGCTGCTCAAGGCGGCGACGCCGGGTAGCTATACCTTCATTCTGGAAGGCTCCAAGGAATTGCCACGCCGGGTCATGCATCCGAAACGCAAGACCATCGGCCTGCGTGTGCCGGATCATCCGGTCGCGCTGGCCTTGCTTGAAGAGTTGAATGAGCCGCTGCTGACGACGACGTTACAGTTGCCGGGTGACGAGTTTCCGCTGACCGAAGGCTGGGAAATCCAGGATCGACTTGAAGATCAATTGGAGCTGATTCTCGATGCGGGGCCTTGTGGTACTGAACCGACAACCGTCATTGATCTGACCGGTTCGGCACCCGAGCTGATTCGCGCCGGCCGCGGTCCGCTCGAAATCTTTGGTCTGGGCTAAAGGGCCCATGCTCGAAAGCCTGATCCAGACCCTCGCCATATCCGCACTGCCGGTGATTTTTGCAATCACGCTGCACGAAGCGGCACACGGCTATGCGGCACGACATTTCGGCGATCCGACCGCCTGGATGCAGGGGCGCATCAGCCTGAATCCGCTGCGCCACATCGATCTGGTCGGCACCATCATCATCCCGATTACTATCCTGCTCTTTTCGGGTGGTACCTTCCTGTTCGGCTACGCCAAGCCGGTGCCGGTCGATTTCAGTCGCCTGCGCAAACCCAAG
>JAGTRV010000204.1 GCA_018262245.1 Pseudomonadota bacterium
TTGTGGCGTCTGGTTTGGCAGCGGATCAAAGGTCTTATGTCTATTTTCATTAGGGGGCGTCAATGAGCCTTACGGTCTACTTCAATGCGGCGCCATTGCTTAGTCCAAGGACTGGCATCGGGCAGTACTGTTTGAATCTGATGTCCGAAATTGAAAAAATGCGGGTAATCGATGCGTATTATTTTTATGCGGGTGCTTGGTCCGATGCGTTGTTGCGCGAGGCTCCAACCGGGGTCAGCCGTACCCAGTTGCTGAAGCGGACGATCGGGCGGACGATTCCCAATCTGGCTTACGAGATTCAGCAGCGCTGGCGAGGAAAGCATTTTCGGGCGGGTATCGGTACGGCTGCGCCGGCGCTCTATCACGAACCCAATTTTTTGGCTTTCAAGACGTCTTTGCCTATCGTCGCCACAGTGCACGATCTGTCCATTCTGCGTTACCCGGAAACCCATCCGAAAGACCGGGTGGCCTTCATGAGCAAACGTATCGGGAAAACGATCATGCGTGCCGACCGCATTATTACCGATTCCGAATATGTCCGGCAGGAAGTGCTGGCTGAGTTCAACCTGGCTCCGGAAAAGGTGGTTTCGGTCCTGCTGGCGGCAGGAGAGCGTTTTTCGCCTGTCGGTTCGGAACTGTTGCCCGCAACCTTGGCCCCCTTCGACCTGCTGCCTGGGAAATACATCCTTGCAGTAGGTACGCTGGAGCCACGCAAGAACCTGACGACGGCCATCCAGGCTTATGTGCGTCTGCCGGAGGTGGTTCGGGAGGAAATTCCTTTCGTCGTTGCCGGGATGCAAGGCTGGAAAACCGAGGGATTGGACCGTGAGGTGGCTGCCTTGATCGAGAAGGGGCAGATTCGCCGCCTGGGGTTCGTCTCGGACCATGCCTTGCCGGCGCTTTATTCCGGCGCTCGTTTTTTTGTGTACCCGTCGCTTTATGAAGGCTTCGGCTTGCCTCCACTGGAGGCGATGGCCTGCGGCGCGCCGGTGATTGTCTCGAACCGTTCGTCCTTGCCCGAGGTGGTTGGCGATGCTGGATTGAAGGTCGACGCGCTGGATGTCGATGGATTGGCCGAAAAGATGAATTCGCTCGTCGAAGACGATGCCTTGTGCGTCGAATTGGGGCAACGCGGCATTGAGCGCGCTCGTAGCTTTAGTTGGCGCCGTTGTGCCGAACAGACGCTGGACGTTTATCGAGAGGTTGTGGCGCAATGAGAGTGGGCCTTTCGGCCACGGTGCTGGATCAGGCCTATAACAACGGCCGGCCGGATGGCATGAGCGTTTGCACCCGCCAGCTTCTCGGTGGTCTGGGGCGCCTGGGGCACTCCGTTGAGCAGTATTCCTTTACCGGCGAAGCGAACGGTGCGGCCAACTGGCAGCGTTTCCCGCATTCCTTCGGGGCGATGGCCGGAATGGGTATGGCAACCGGCGGATTTTCTCGCTTCAAGCCTCCTGTCGATATCTTCCATGTTACCGATTATCGTGCCGTGCCGATGGCTTGCCCCGTAGTGACGACGCTTTACGATGCCATCCCGATGGTATTCCCGGAAATGGCCAACCCTCGTTTCCGCCGTTTCAAAAATTTTGTCCTGCGCCGGGTTGCAGGGTTTGCCGATCACATCATTGCCATTTCGCACTATTCGGTGGGTGAACTGGTTGAGCATTTTCAGGTGCCGGAATCCAGGATATCGGTGGTTTATTGCGGGGTCGACAGCGTATGGCTTACCCCGTTGCCCGAAGAGGATTGGCGGGCAACACTTGCGCGACGTGGCTTGCGGCCTGGCTACTATTTGTTTGTCGGAATACTGCAACCGAGAAAAAACCTGGAGCGCGTGCTGCTTGCGCATGACGTATTGCCGGCCGAGTTGCGTAAGGAGCGCCCGCTGGTGGTGGTCGGAAAGGCTGGCTGGCGTTATGAAGATTTTTTGCGGAAATTGATGGATAAGGTCGCTTTGGGCGAAGCCCATTGGTTCAATGATGTGCATGGTTTGAGCGAACTGCGTCATTTCTATGCAGGGGCTGGCGCGTTCGTTTTTCCTTCGCTTTATGAAGGATTCGGTTTGCCGGTGCTCGAAGCATTTGCCAGCGGTCTGCCGGTCGTGACATCGACGACGACTTCCTTGCCGGAGGTTTCCGGCGGGGTGGGTTTCGAGGTCGATCCCGGGTCGGTCGAACAAATTTCTCATGCCATGCAGCAGGCGCTACGCGAAGATGAGCGGGTCTGGCGCATCCCGGCTGGCCGCCAGCGTGCTGCAGAGATGACTTGGGATGCGTGCGTTGAGAAGACCGTAGCTGTTTATCGGCAGGTTTTGGAGGAAAGTAATGCTTAATGCGCTTCACGTTTACCGCACCTATTTTCCGGATCCACAAGGCGGAATGCAGGAGGCGATTCGCCAATTGTGTCTGGCGACACAAGCGGTTGGTATATCGAATACCGTCTATACCCTTTCCCCGCAGCCACATCCGGTCGAGATTTTTCGCGAAGAGGGGCGGGTGGTTCGTTCCCGCTCATGGGCTGCGCCTGCCTCCTGCGATCTGGGCGGGCTTGGTGCATTGGCCAGGTTTCGCCAGCTTTCCAAACAGTCGGATGTGCTGCACTTCCTGTTCCCGTGGCCTTATGCCGACCTGATGCATGCCCTTGCCGGCACGAAAACACCGGCAGTGCTCACCTATGTCTCCGATGTCGTCCGGCAGCGCTTACTGGGCAAGGCCTATGCACCCCTGATGTGGCGCACCTTGCGAAGCGTGCGGGCGATCGTCGCCAACTGTCCGGCTTATGTCCGGACGAGTCCGATTCTTTCTGATCGCTCGATACGTGACAAGGTGCGGGTCATTCCGCTCGGTATTGTCGAGGAGTCCTATCCGGTCGACGGCGATGAATCGGTTTTTCCGCGCCTTGGCCTGGAAGAGGGGGAGCCCTATTTCCTCTTCATTGGTGTGCTCCGTTATTACAAAGGTTTGCATACCCTGATCAAGGCCGCCCAGCAGGTCAAGGCCCGCATCGTCATTGCCGGCTCAGGCCCGGAGGGCGAGAGCTTGCGTGCTTTGGCCGAACAAGTTGGGGCGCGCAACGTGATTTTTGCCGGGCAGATTTCCGATCATGAAAAGGTCGCGCTGCTCAAGCGTTGCCAGGCTTTGGTCTTGCCATCTCATCTGCGTTCAGAGGCCTATGGCATGGTCCTGGTAGAAGCTTCGATTTTTGGCCGGCCGCTTGTCTCATGTGAAATCGGCACGGGAACCTCCTTCGTCAATGCGCACGAGGAATCGGGCCTGGTCGTGCCGCCGGAGGATGCTGCCGCCATGGGCGGGGCGCTCAACATCTTGTTGAAGGATTCGTCCAGTGCAGATGCCTTTGGTCGCGGTGCGCGAGCCCGTTATGACCGGTTTTTTTCCGGCCCGGCGCTGGGGCGCGCCTATGCCGACCTCTTTCGTGAGGTTGCAACTTGATTATTGAGCGGGTGGCAGAACGGTGATCCTAGTTTCGGGAAGCTCGGGCTTCATCGGTCGGCGCCTGACTTCGACCTTGCGGAGCGATGCCTTGCCGTACCGTGGTATGGTGCGCAAGCCGGGTACGAATACCTCGGCCTTCGTTACCGACCTAGCCGACGAATATGCCTTGGCCCAGGCCTGTGCCGGCGTCGATTGTGTCTTCCATTGTGCGGGCTACGCGCATGCCTTTGCTTCACGCTCCGGTGACGATTCGGCCAAGCACCGGGAGGTGAATTTCGAGGGCACACGCCATTTAGTCGATGTGGCAGGTCGGGCGGGCGTCAGGCGGTTTATTTTTCTGTCTAGCGTCAAGGCCATGGCGGAGCCTGGCGAAAATTGCGTCGATGAGGATTTTCCCGGTTCGCCGGAGACCGCCTACGGTCAATCCAAGTTGGCTGCCGAGCAGTCTGTGTTGGAGGCTGGCCGTTGTTATGGCATGCACGTGGTCAATCTGCGTTTGGCCATGGTCTATGGCTCTGGTGGGCGGGGCAACCTGGAACGCATGGGGCGCCTGGTCGCGCGGGGGCTGTTCCCGCCCTTGCCGGAAACCGGCAATCATCGTTCGCTGGTTCATGTCGATGACGTGGTTTCGGCCATGCGCCTGGTGGCAGCAGACGACCGGGCCAATGGGCGGACCTATATCGTGGCCGGCCGTGAAGCGCCTTCCGGCCGTGCCTTGTACGATGCACTGCGCCAGATGCAGGGCTTGCCGCCTTGTCGTTGGTCGATTC
Organism: Pseudomonadota bacterium; assembly: GCA_018262245.1. Taxonomy (GTDB): domain Bacteria; phylum Pseudomonadota; class Gammaproteobacteria; order Burkholderiales; family Rhodocyclaceae; genus Azonexus. The sequence goes on from JAGTRV010000204.1 coordinate 4,223, forward strand.
CCGCTGCTGCCCTTCGTTGGGCGGCCGGGGTGGGCGATGGTCTGGAAAAAATGCTCGGGCGTCGTTTGCCGCTAAATAGCGAAGTGCTTGATCGCCTGCTCGGTTCAGCCTGGTATTCGCCCAACCGCATCGAGCGCGAATTAGGCTGGATAGCCCGGGTTTCCTTGTTGGATGGTCTGTCAGAAATGCTCAGGAAATGAAACGTCTCTTCGATTTGCTGCTGGCGCTTGTTGCCGCCGTGATTCTGGCCTTGCCTGTTTTACTCGTCGCGCTCATGGTCAAGCTGACCTCGCCGGGGCCGGCGCTCTATTGGTCGGACCGCGTCGGGCGATACAACCGGATCTTCAGAATGCCGAAATTCCGTAGCATGCGGACCGATACACCAGCTGTCGCGACCCACCTGCTCAAAGATCCGAAGGTTTATCTGACGCCGATCGGTTCCTTCTTGCGTAAATCCAGTCTGGACGAACTACCTCAGCTATGGAGCATCCTGGCCGGCGACATGAGTTTTGTCGGGCCGCGCCCGGCATTGTTCAACCAAGACGATCTGATCGCACAGCGCACCGAGCAGGGAGTTCATGAATTGGTGCCGGGGCTGACCGGCTGGGCGCAGGTCAATGGGCGAGACGAGTTGCCGATCCCCGAGAAGGTCAAGCTCGATGCCGAATATTTGAGGCGGCGTTCGCTGGCATTCGATATCGGTATCCTGTGGCTGACCTTAGTCAAGGTGCTGCAGCGCGACGGTGTATTGCATTGATGGCGGCTGGCGTTGCTCGGGCAGGTTAAAATAGCCAATTTCGACCCAATACCGGGCGATTGTCGAATTTTCTTGGAATGAGCCGCATGACCAATCCACGTACCCTGGCCGCTTTCCTTCACGACCTTGTGGCGGCTGCTCTGGCGTGGATACTGGCTTTTTCCTTACGCTTCAATTTCGAAATTCCGGTCGATTTCGCGCTCTCGGCTCGCCATTCACTGCTGTGGGTGCTGCCCTTGTTCGGCGTGCTCTTCTTTGCCTTTGGCCTGTATCGCGGCCTGTGGCGCTTCGCCAGTCTTTCTGATTTGCAGCATATTGTTTCCGCCGTAATGACCGGCGCCTTGCTGACCACCGCTGCCGTGGTCTTTCTCGGTCTGGGGCCGATTCCTCGTTCAGTTCTGATTCTCCATCCGCTGTTGCTGGCCCTGGTCATGGGGGGCAGCCGCTTTGCCTATCGCAGTTGGAAGGAGCACCGTCTGTATGGCCCAGCCAAGATGCGCGGGCAGCCGGTGCTGGTTCTCGGGGCCGGCGAAGCGGCCGATTCGCTGTTGCGGGAATTGAACCGGAGCGGCCTTTGGTACGCCGTTGCCCTGATCGACAATAACCCGAGCAAGATGG
>JAGTRV010000205.1 GCA_018262245.1 Pseudomonadota bacterium
CCAAGGCGGAAGCGCGAAACTCCTGTACCGAAAAAGCGTAGAACACCCGCCCCAGGCGCAGCGGTGGCGCGTCGTGCCGGCGTTTCAGATGCGGTCCGTCGCCGAGGCCGAAGATCATCGCCGCGGCCACCAGCGCCAGTGCCGACGAGACGAGTATCGTCGCCTGCCACGACCAGCCGGCGCCGGCCAGCCGGATACCATGCGGCAGCGCAGTGCCCAGCGTCAGCATGCCGACCAGCTGGGCGAGCGCGGCGCCGGCGCGTTCCGGCACCCAGCTGACGACCAGCTTCATGCCCAGCGGGTAGACCCCGGCCAGGCAGAAACCGACCGCGAAGCGCAACGGGACGCCGACCGCCATGCCGGTGGCGAAAAGGGCGAAGGCGGCGTTGCCAAGCGCGCCGAGGATGGCGCAGATGGCGAAGATGCGGTTCGCCGGGTAGCGGTCGGCGAGGCCGGAAATCGCGAAAGTCAGGGTGCCGAGGATGAAGCCCAGTTGCACGGCGTTGGTCAGCGTGCCGATATCCGCGGGGGCGATCCCCCAGGTGCGAATCAGGTCGTCAGCGGCGCTGTTGGCGGAAAACCACAGCGAGGTGCCGAAAAGTTGCGCCACAACGATGACCGGAACCGGGTTTTTCATGCCAGTGTGAAATTTGATCGTCCCGCAGCATACAGCAGCCGGCCGGCTGCCTACTGCGCTTGATTACGCAGCGTGGCAGCTCCTTTCTAAACTGAAAAATATGGATTTGACCTGACGGAGGCTGTCAGGTCGAGCGTCCGGGTTCGGCCAACTGCCGGCCTTCGAGTACTCAGCGAATCAGACAACCATATAATCGGTCTACTTCAAAACTTGCCGCCGAGCCGATTCACAACCTCGTCAAAAGTTGGCCTGTCGATGCATTGAGTTCCCCGGTTTCGCCAAACAGTGAGCGCATGAAAAGAGGCGGCGCTGGGTCTTACGTAGGAAATCAGTCCCAGTCTGGCACCAACTACTACAATAGTGCTGGCATGCAGGGAGGCATTTATGAGATCGCATTGGCTGTTGATGACACTGTTCAGTTCGTTGTTGCTGGCCGCGGCATTTGCTGCTGAGGCTCGCGGCCCCTGGCGGGCCAGTGAGGACAATACCCGGGGTTGGCAATTGATGACGCCCGAAGAGCGTGTCGAACATCAGGCGCGTGTGCGTGGCTTCAAGACGCTTGATGAATGCCGTACCTACCAGCAAGAACATCACCGCGAGATGGAGCAACGGGCCAGAGCGAGGGGCTCGGCATTGCCTTCCGGTGGGCGCGACATCTGCGACCATCTGAAGCCGGCAAGCTAAAGCATCGGAGCCATGGCGGAATCCTCAATGTCTCGTCTTCGCACCCTGTCACTACCGACCCTGCTTCTGCTCTTCGTAGGCGTACCTGTCTTTTGGGCGTTTCCTGATGCACTGCCTTTCTGGCGAGCGGTCGGAATCATCCTCGGCTGGGCAGGGGCTGGCCTGCTTTTGTTCAATTTGCTGCTGATGGTCCGTGAGGTCCGCCTGGCCAGCAGTCTTGGCGGACTGGAGCGAATTACCGCCTGGCACCACCAAACGGGCATGGCAGCTTACCTGCTACTCCTGTTACACCCATTGGCCCTTGCAGCCGCTGGTTGGGCCGAGTCGCCAGAACTGGCATGGGAAGTCATCTCGCCGCTTTCGGGAAATCTGGCGGTCTGGCTGGGCTGGGGCGGATTGATCTTCCTGATGCTGGGTTTGGCCGCCACCTTCATGAGCCGCCTTACTTATGGCGTCTGGCGATGGCTGCACAGTTTGCTCGGGGGCGGCGTGCTGATCGGCTTTGTTCATGTCCTGCAACTCGGGATTAGTGCGGGGGGCTTGCTTGCCTTGGCTACCGCCGTCCTGATCTTGCTCTGGCGCCTGCTGCGTGTCGACCTCGGAACTGCCGCAAAGCCCTATATCGTTACTTCGGTGCGCTCGGTGGCGCAGTCGATGGTGGAGATTTCGCTAAAACCATTGGCCATGCCGGTCGATGCGGTGCCGGGACAATTCGTCCTGACGGCATTCTTCAGGGGGCCAAGCTATCGAGGCTGCGGTGAATTTCATCCATTTACCATCAGTGGCATTGGGCTCGAGCATGAGCTTCGCATCGGAGTGAAGGCCTTGGGCGACTGTACGCGACGCATGCAGAGTCTCGAACCTGGGGTGTCAGCCCGTGTGCATGGCCCCTTTGGCGAATTCCTGAAAGATTTGCCGTCCCGCCCGCTGTTGTGGGTGGCCGGGGGTATCGGGATTACGCCATTTATCGGCTGTCTGCGGCAGCAGTCAGTCGCGACGCCAACGACCCTGATTTATTTGTATCGCGGAGAGCAGGATGCCGCCTATCTGGACGAGTTGGCCGCGTTATCGAAGCACAGCCCCAAGCTTGCCTTGCAGACAGAGGCAACGGGCACGGGACCGCCGAATCTGAGCCGGCTATTGCCCGATGCTGGCGCGCTGGCAAATCATGAGTGCTACGTCTGCGGTCCACCAGGCTTGATCAAGCTTGTTTCCCGGGCACTGATTGATCGTGGAGTCTCCATTGAACGAATTCACTTTGAGCATTTCGACTTCCGATGACACGCACACTGTACATGGTTTCGACGACGCTCTTCTGGCTGGTCGTTTTCGGGCTGGGCATGACCGCTGTGCTGTGGAGTCCTGTCGAACAAGGCGATGCGCAGGCTCAGGGAAAAACCATCACACTGGTGGAACTGGCCAAGCATGCCGCACCGGGAAATTGCTGGATGGCGATTCGCGGATCGGTCTATGACCTCAGCGGCTACCTGCCCGGCCATCCATCGCCTCCAGACATTGTCCTGCCCTGGTGCGGCAAAGAAGCGACGGAGGCCTACGACACGAAAACCAAAGGTCGTCCACACTCGCCTTACGCTGACGAACTACTCGCAAAATACCGTATCGGGACATTGGCGAAAGCGCCTTGACCCAGTGAATGAATTGCCCCGAAAGCCATTGGCACTAGGCGACCGTTAAATTCGGTTACCTGCCGTTGAAGCATTGAGACAACCAATGACGGCGTAGGGCCGGCTGCAGTCGCCTGATCTAAAGCCCCTCTGACAATCTGCGTCAGATTACGTCCCAACTTCTCCTCCTAATCCAGATCCCATATCTTGTGCGCGTCGAGCAGCAGGCGGTAGCGCAGTTCGAGTGCGTCGAGCTGGCCCAGGCGGGCGGCGAGTTGCGCTTCGTTGGCCAGGCGGCGGGCGGCCAGCAGGTCGTTGAGGCTGCCTTCGCCCAACTGGTAGGCGCGCGCCGTCATGTCGGCAGCGCGCTGCAGGCGTTCGGCGGCGCTGCGGCTGGCGTTCCAGCTGGCGCGTGCCGAGTTGGCCGAATGGTAGAGCGCGGCAGCCTCGGCGGTGATTTTCTGGGTGGCCGCGGCCTCGCGGCGGCTGGCGACATCGGCCTCGGCCAGCGCCGCGGTGGCGACCGCGTGGCGGGCGCCACCGGGCAGGGGAATGGCGATGTAGGCGCCGAGCACCTGTTCTTCGCCGCCGCGCTCGCGCGACATCTGGACGCCGACCGTCGGGTCGGGCAGCCGATCGTTGCCGGCGCGTCCGGCGGTGACCTGCGCGCGCTGGGCTTCGCCGCGGGCGACGCCGAGTTCGTGGCTGTGTTCAAGAATCGCTTCCAGCCATTCGCTCTCGCTGCCGGCGATGGCTGGCGGTTCCGCAATGTTGGTCGGTTCGTTCAACGGCAAGCCGGGAAAGCGACGGCGCAGGTCTTCGCTGGCGGTGTTCTGGCGCGCCCGAGCTTGCGCCAGTTGCGCTTCGGCTTGGGCTAGCGCGCCTTCGGCCTGGACGGCTTCGAGCCGCGCGGCGTCACCGAGTTGCTGGCGGCGCTGGACGGCCTTGGCCTGCCGTTCGAGCAGGGCGAACTGTGCGTTCCATTGGGTTGCGGCGGCGCTTTCCTTCAACCAGACGAACCAGTACTTGAGCAGAGCGCGGCTGGCTTCGTGCAGCGCGTCGCCCTGTCCCGTCTCGGCGATGGCGACGCCGAGCGCCCCGAGTTCGGCGTCCGCCGAGGATTTGCCGGGCAGGCGCAGCGGGCGTTCGAGCTGGGCATTCCATTCGTTGTAGCGCTCGTCGGCGCCGCCGAGCGGATAAACCAGGCGCTGATGCGCGCCCAAACGCAGGTTCCATTCGTAGGGACCGGCTTCGAGCCGGCTGCGGTTGGCTTCCTCGACGCGTACCTGGCCGGCGGCGGCCTGTACCGTAGGATTAACGCGTAGCACGCGGGCGACGACTTCCGTCGGCGGCAGGTTCGGCGTCGGCTCGGCGGCGACGGCACCGACACTGCCGAATGCTGTGGTCAACAGCAAAAAATGGCCAATTTTCATACCCGCCCCATCTCGATCACCGGCACCAGCCAGAAAAACACGTTGGCGCGCGGTAGTTCGCTCTTGATCAGCTCAAGTACTGCACGCATGTTTTCTTCCGGGCCGACCGTGCGGATCTGGGTGCGCGGCGAATGGCCGGCGACCAGTTCACCGGGTTCGACCAGTTGCACGACCGAGCCATGGCCTTCGGCGACGCTGGCGGTGAAGCCGCGGACCAGGTCGGGTCGCGACAGCAGCAAGTCCTCGACGTGCTGGGCGACGTCATTGGGCAGGGTCAGGGAAAGCAGGACATCAGCCATGGTTTGCCTCGTTGAAGCGGACGGTGGTTTTGACTCCGAAGCGGCGGAACAGGATGGGCAGCAGGACGAGGGTCAGTGCGGTCGACGTCAGCAAACCGCCAATAACGACGATGGCCAGTGGGCGCTGCACCTCGGAGCCGGGGCCGCTGGCGAAGAGCATCGGCACCAGGCCGAAGGCGGCGATGCTGGCGGTCATCAGTACCGGTCGCAGGCGGCGCTTGGCGCCCTCGACGACGACCTCGGCGACCGGAATGCCGCGCGCCAGCAACTGGTTGAAGTAGGTGACCATGACCACGCCGTTGAGCACGGCAATGCCGAGCAGGGCGATGAAGCCGACCGAGGCCGGCACCGACAGGTATTCGCCGGCGAGCAGCAGGCCGAAGACGCCGCCGATCATGGCGAACGGTATGTTGGAAAGGACCAGCAGCGCCTGGCGCACCGAACGGAAGGTCGAGAAGAGCAGGAAGAAAATCAGCAGCAGCGCCACCGGTACTACCACCATCAGCCGTGCCGCCGCCCGCTGCTGGTTCTCGAACTGGCCGCCCCATGCCAGGCGGTAACCTTCCGGCAGCTTGACGTCGCGAGCGACGGCGGCCCTGGCATCCTCGACGAAGCCGACGAGGTCGCGGTCGCGGACATTGGACTGGACGACCACGTAACGCTGGGCATTCTCGCGGTCGACCTTTACCGGGCCGTCGATACGCTGGATTTTGGCGACTGACGCCAGTGGCACGCTGCCGCCACCGGGCACGCTCAGGCGCACTGCCTCGAAATCGGCCGGTGAGGCGAGCAGGCTTTGCGGGCCGCGCAGGACGACCGGTACGCGCCGCCCCTGGTCGATGACAATGCCGACGTTGCGGCCTTCGAGCAGGGCGATGAAGCCGACCGAAGCCGGCACCGACA
>JAGTRV010000206.1 GCA_018262245.1 Pseudomonadota bacterium
CGCTACCACATCATTCCGTATGCCATGCCCGGCATCCTGACCGGTGTGATCATCGGCCTGGCTCGCGCCATCGGCGAAACGGCACCGATCATCACCATCGGCGCCCTGACCTTCATCGCCTTCCTGCCGCCGGTGCCTTACACCACCGGCGCTGACGGTGTCACAGCCGGCCTGTTCGACTGGGTGATGTCGCCCTTCACCGTGATGCCGATCCAGATCTTCAACTGGACCTCGCGTCCCGATCCGGCCTTCGAAGTCAACGCCGCCGCCGCCGGCTTTGTGCTGATGGTCATGGTGCTGAGCATGAACGGCATCGCCATCTGGCTGCGCTACAAGATGCGCAAGAACATCAAGTGGTAATCCCCGCGTTCAACGCGAACAAATTACCAATACCGAATATCGAAATGGAGTCGCAAATGCAGATTCACGACAAACCGACCCTCAAGGCCGAAGCCCGCAACCTGAACTTTTACTACGGTGAAGCCAAGGCACTGAAGGGCATCAATATGCCCATCTACGACAAGAAGGTCACCGCCCTGATCGGCCCTTCCGGCTGTGGCAAATCGACCTACCTGCGCAGCTTCAACCGCATGCACGACCTTTACCCGGGCAACCGCTACGAAGGCGAGATCCGCTTCTTCCCGGACAACACCAACCTGCTGTCGCCGGAAGTCGATCCGATCGAAGTGCGCATGCGCGTCGGCATGGTGTTCCAGAAGCCGAACCCGTTCCCCAAGACCATCTACGAAAACGTCGCCTACGGCCTGCGGGTCCGTGGCGAGAACAACAAGCGGGCGCTCGACGACAAGGTTGAACACGCCCTGCGCGGCGCCGCGATCTGGGACGAAGTGAAGGACCGCCTGCAGGACATGGCCCCGAATCTTTCCGGCGGCCAGCAACAGCGTCTGTGCATTGCCCGTGCCCTGGCGACCGACCCCGAACTGCTGCTCTTCGACGAGCCGACTTCCGCACTCGACCCGATCGCTACCGGCGCCATCGAGGAACTGGTGCATGAACTGAAGAAGCGCGTCACCATCCTGATCGTCACCCACAACATGCAGCAGGCAGCGCGGGTCTCCGACTACACTGCCTACATGTACCTGGGCGAACTGATCGAGTTCGGCAAAACCGACGAAATCTTCATCAAGCCGCAGGACAAGCGTACCGAAGACTACATTACCGGCCGCATGGGCTAAAAAGGGGATAGACATGAACGAAAGCCAACACCTTTCCAGCCAGTTTGACGAAGAACTCAACCGTTTGCGCACCCACGTGCTGCAAATGGGCGGCCTGGTCGAAACCCAGGTTTCCGCAGCCATCGAAGCCTATTCCACCGGCGAAATCGCCAGCGTCAAGAGCATTGTCGAGACCGACCGCAAGGTCAATGAACTCGAAAAAGCGATCGACGACGACTGCGCCCACATCATTGCCAAGCGCCAGCCGACCGCCTCCGATCTGCGCCTGATCCTCGGCATCAGCAAGATCGTCACCGACCTGGAGCGGGCTGGCGACGAAGCCAAGAAAATCGCCAAGGGCGTTCGCCGCATCTACGAAAACGGCCATCTGCCGGGCCAATACGGTGTCGGCATCCGCCACCTGGCCGAAGCGGCGCTGGCCATGGTGCGCCGGGCACTGGACGCCTTCGCCCGCCTCGATACGCCGCAGGCAGCCGATGTGATTCGTGCCGATACCGATGTCGATGCTGAATTCAAGTCGATCATCCGCCAGTTGATCACGCACATGATGGAAGATCCGCGCACCATCACCACCTCCATCGACATCATCTGGATCGCCCGCGCCATCGAGCGTATCGGCGACCACGCCAAGAATATTTCCGAGCAGGTGGTCTATGTCGTTGAAGGCCGCGACATCCGTCATACCAAGGAGAAGGTCCAGTGACACCGACGATCCTGGTCGTTGAAGACGAACCGGCCATTCAGGAACTCGTCACGATCAACCTCAAGCACGCCGGCTTTCTGGTCGTTCGCGCCGGCAGCGCCGAGGAGGCCGAATCGGCCATCCGCGCCGCCCTGCCTGACCTGGTGATCCTCGACTGGATGCTGCCCGGCCAGTCCGGCGTGGCATTGGCCAAGAAAATCCGCGCCGACGAGCGGACCCGCGAATTGCCGATCATCATGCTGACCGCCCGCGTCCATGAAGAAGACAAGGTGCAGGGCCTCGAAGCCGGCGCCGACGACTACATCACCAAGCCCTTCTCGCCCAAGGAAATGGTCGCCCGCGTCCGTGCCGTGCTGCGTCGCCGCGCCCCGCATCTGGCCGGCGAAGCGGTCGAGATCGGCACCCTGGCGCTGAACCCGGCAACCCATCGCGTGCTGGCCAGTGGTCAGCCGATCGAACTGGGACCCACCGAGTTCCGCCTGCTCTTTTTCTTCATGACCCATGCCGAGCGCGTCTACACCCGCGCCCAGTTGCTCGACGAAGTGTGGGGCGACCATGTCTTCATCGAGGAACGCACGGTCGATGTGCACATCCGCCGCCTGCGCGCCGCCCTTGAAAACTCAGGCAATCACGAGCGGGTCGAAACCGTGCGCGGCACCGGCTACCGCTTCCGGGGAGCCTGAGCGACGTGTCATCGCAACTGATCCGGGCGCTGTTGCTGGCCTTGTTGTCCACCGTCGTTGCGCTGCCCATCGGTTATTTCGTGGCCCACTGGGCGGGGTGGACGGTGTTCTGCCTGGGACTGGCCCTGCAGATGGCCTTCCATTTCCGCAACTTCGCCCGTCTCGACCGCTGGTCACACAATCCGGTGGTCGATGCCAGCCTGGAAGGCGAAGGCGCCTGGGATGGCATTTTTGGCCGCCTCTATCGGCACGAGAAAGATCTACGTGAACAGATCGCCCAGCGCGACCACGAAATTGCGATGCTGATCGCCGCCGGCCAGGCGCTGACCGACGGCGTCGTCCTGCTCGATTTGCACGACCAGATTATCTTCTGCAATACCACCGCCGAAACGCAGCTTGGTCTGGTCATTCGCACGGACCGCGGGCAATCCGTCGCCAACATCGTCCGCCAGCCGGAATTCGTCGCCTATCTTGAAGAGGGTGATTTCAGCCGCCCGCTGACCATGCGTACCGAGCGCCGTGAGGACCGAGTCTTCTCGATCCACATCATTCCCTATGCCGGCAACCGGCGCCTCATGCAGATCAAGGATGTCACGCAGACCGACCGTCTGGACCGCATGCGCCGTGATTTCGTCGCCAATGTATCGCACGAATTGCGCACGCCGCTGACCGTGCTCGCCGGCTTCCTCGAAACGCTTCAGGAGTTCGATGTCGACCGCGAGGAAAGAAACCGCTACATCGACATGATGAGTGAGCAGTCAAAGCGCATGCAGTCCATCGTCCAGGACCTGCTGACGCTTTCCTCGATCGAATCAGCTCCACCGCCGGAGAGCGACCCGGTCGATATGGTCAACCTGCTCGACAAGCTGCGCCGGGATGCGGAAGCGCTGTCGGCAGGGCGTCACACCATCATCGTCGAAACCGATGGCCAGGGCGATCTGCGGGGCTCGGAACCCGAACTGATCAGCGCCTTCGGCAACCTGGTCGCCAACGCGGTGCGCTATACGCCTGCCGGCGGCACCATCCGGATCAGCTGGCATGCCACGCCGCAAGGCGCCGAATTCGCGGTTCAGGATACCGGCATCGGCATCGACCCCAAACACATCCCCCGCCTGACCGAGCGCTTCTACCGCGTTGATCGGGGTCGCTCTCGCGATGCGGGTGGCACCGGGCTGGGTCTGGCCATCGTCAAGCACTCACTGAACCGCCACCAAGCCCAACTCGAGGTCAAGAGCACGCCGGGCACCGGCAGCCGCTTTGCCGCCAAATTCCCGGCCAGCCGCGTCGCCGGCCTGTAGGGCCTCGAGACACCAGCCATCCGGTAAATTCACCCAGCGATGCGCAGGATGCTGTGACCGCAGCCACGAGCGGTCACTGATCGGTTTTTCCCAAAGCAGACATGCGGGCCAGACACAAAAAGCCGAGAGAAATTTATCTCATTAGCTGAGAAGGGCAGTGTCGGCAAGTCGCCAGCCACTGCGCTTGAATAATCAGCATGCCACATGCACAATGAATTGGCAGGCAATTGCCAATGAGCTTGGCGAATTCATGGCTACAACCTTTTCCAAGCTTACCTTACTGTTCCTGTACTGCTTGGGCCTGTGAACCTGAATTTTGCGAAACGCTTTCGTTCAAGAACAAAGGAGACTCCCCAATGATCCGTAATTCCATACAGTTTTCCGCGCCACTCTTCGCATCCTTATTAGGCTTGGCATGTTTGCTGCCCATCTCAGCCAACGCTGCCGATATCGCACCAGAAAAAGCATCGGGCCTGACGGGTGCGGCCGTGGGCGTCGGTTCAGTTGACTTGGCCCCGCACAACCTGCCCGGTGCAATCGGCGACTATGAGCTGCGCGCTCGGGTCATTGGCATCGCCCCCGGTGGCGCAATTCCCAACCACCCCCATGCAGGACGTCCAGGTATCGTCCGCGTCACCAAGGGCACTGTCGTCGAGTACCGCGGCGAGACCAAGCGTACGCTGGAAATCGGTGACACCTGGTATGAGAATGCAGACACGGTGCACTGGTTCCAAAACCCACACAGCTCGGAAGCGGCTGAAATTTGGGTCGTCGATCTGGTCCCCAAGAAGAAATGAGCAATGCCGCGCTCATGGAGCGCGGCTTTCTTACCCAAGATCGGCTTATCTGGAGCACGTGGGTCGATCTTGCTCACCTTATTCGATGCTTTTTGGAATTTATTCATTTTTGGACCGCCGATCAGGGTAGCTATCCAATTCAATAGGCAAGACGAACTCAGAATCAATTAAATGACCGGTATTCGGCGAGTAAATTGACATCCTCTTTGGCTCAAGTCGGCCAGAAGCGGCCATCGACCGAATTCGCCCACAGCAGACGTTCATGGACGGTATTATGCTAACGGGCTAGACTGCCGCTTATCACTTCATTTTTGCGGCCATCTGATCACGGACAATTCATGCTCAAACGCATCCTCTCCGCCCTGAGCGGCAAAAAGGTCCCACCCACGGCCTCGTCTCCGGTAGCGCCTATTGCCTCTACTTTTGGGCCTAAAGAAGGACTCATTACGGTCTATGACGCCTACGGCCGCGAGATCAAGATCACTCGCAACGAGTGGCGCGACAAAGTTTTCCTGCCTAACTTGCAACAGAAGTGGAATGAAGCAGGCGAGCTCTATAACCTCATCATCTCGGGCCTCAATGATGGTTTCGCAGCAGACCTGTTGCCGGCAACTGAACGCTTGCTGGAGATCGACGACATCCCAGAGCGTAGTCACACGATCCGCGGCATCGTATTAATGAAAAATGGTCTGTTAGACGCTGCAGAAGATGTGTTGCGCGCAGGAATGGTTAAGGCTGGAGAAACAGCTACTCTGCTGACTAATCTGGCCAAGGTATTTGCCGAACGTGGCAATCAGGCCCGAGCAGATGAAACTCTCTGGCAAGCGGTACAAGCCGATCCGAATATGGACAATGGTCTGCTCTGGTGGGCCGCCATTCAGCGAGACCGCGGTGGTGAAGAC
>JAGTRV010000207.1 GCA_018262245.1 Pseudomonadota bacterium
GGCCAGTTGATGACCACGACCGAAGTCGATAACTGGCCAGCTGCCGCCGATGGCATTCAGGGTCCGGAACTGATGGCCAATTTCGAAGCCCATGCCCGTCGCTTCGAAACTGAAATCGTGTTCGACCATATCCACACCACCCTGCTGACCGAAAAGCCCTTCACGCTGATCGGCGATGCCGGCACCTACACCTGCGACGCACTGATCATCGCGACCGGCGCTTCAGCCATGTACCTTGGCCTGCCTTCCGAAGAAACCTTCGCCGGCAAGGGCGTTTCGGCCTGCGCCACCTGCGACGGCTTCTTCTACCGCAACAAGCCGGTCGCCGTTGTCGGCGGTGGCAACACCGCTGTCGAGGAAGCACTGTACCTCGCCAATATTGCCAGCCATGTGACAGTGATTCACCGCCGCGAGAAGTTCAAGGCCGAGAAAATCATGCAGGACAAGCTCTTCCAGCGCGAAAAGGAAGGCAAGGTCACCATCCTCTGGAACAGCACACTGGACGAAGTACTCGGCGACGACTCCGGCGTTACCGGCCTGTCGATCAAGAACGTGAAGAGCGGGAAAACCCAGAAGGTCGACGTGCACGGCGTCTTCATCGCCATCGGCCACAAGCCGAATACCGATATTTTTGCTGGCCAACTGGAAATGGACAACGGCTACCTGGTCACACAGGCTGGCCGCAATGGCAACGCCACGCAAACCAGCATTCCCGGCATCTTCGCCGCCGGCGACGTGCAGGACCAGATCTACAAGCAGGCCTGCACCTCGGCGGGCTCGGGCTGCATGGCAGCGCTCGATGCTGAGCGTTACCTGGACAACCTCGGTCACGCCTGAACCAACTTGATCGATCCGGAAGACCTCGCTGCCTTCCAGGCGGCAGTGGCCGACATCAAGCCACTGCCGCCGGTCAACCGTGTTCATCTGACCAAACCGCCACGACCAGTCTCGGCCCGACCGTTCGCCAGCAAAAAAAGTCCGCCAGCGCAGAAAAAACGCCGTAATGAGACCTTGCCGGCACACTGGAATTCCGCTGCCGAATCTCCTACCACCAACCCGGACAGCAAGCTGGAACCGGACCTGGCTGCATTTCGCGCTGCGATGGCTGGCGTCCAGCCACTGCCCTCACCCAATCTTGTCCAGCACGGCACCTGCCCGCCGCCACCTCGCCCGCTGCAACACATCGCCGACGAACAGGCGGCGCTGCATGAAAGTTTGCATGGCCACATCGGCCTGCAAGACCGCCTGGAAGGTGGTGATGAACCGCACTATCTGCGCACAGGCTTGGCCCAGAATGTTCTTCGTGACCTGCGACGCGGGCGCTGGGTCGTTCAGGATGAAATCGACCTGCACGGCCTGAATCGTGACGAAGCCCGCCATTTACTCGCCAGCTTCCTGGCCGAATGCCTGCATCACGGCAAGCGCTGCGTGCGCGTAGTTCACGGCAAGGGCCTGGGCTCACCACAGAAGCTCTCCATCCTGCGCCAACTGGTCCGCGGCTGGCTGGCCCAGCGCGAAGAAGTCCTGGCCTACTGCCAGGCCAAGCCACACGACGGCGGCGAAGGCGCCCTGCTCGTCCTGCTGCGCGCCCCGAAAAAACAAAGGGCGACCTGAGTCACCCTTTTCTGGCACTACCCTGCGGTCGATAGCGACCGCGAAGACGTCATCAGACAGCCGCTTCGTCGGTTTCGCCCGTACGGATGCGCACCACCTGCTCAACCGGCATCACGAAAATCTTGCCGTCACCAATCTTGCCAGTACGGGCCGCCTTGATGATCGCGTCGATCGCTGGCTCGACATTGTTCGAGTTCACAACAATCTCGATCTTGATCTTGGGCAGAAAATCGACGACATATTCCGCACCACGGTACAGTTCGGTATGACCTTTCTGACGGCCAAAACCTTTGACTTCAGTCACAGTCAAGCCGCTGATGCCGATTTCCGACAAGGCTTCGCGCACTTCGTCGAGCTTGAAAGGCTTGATAATGGCTTCGATTTTCTTCATGGGCTGATTCCTCTCTACAGTTTCTTAAAATTCGTCCGCATACCGATTGGTAATAGGATAACGCCAATCCTTGCCAAAGCCACGCGGTGTGATGCGAATGCCGATTGGCGCCTGCCGGCGCTTGTATTCGGCAATGCGCAGCAAGCGAACGACCCGGCGAACATCGGCTTCCGGCAGACCAGCCGCAATAATCTCGCGCGGGCTACGGTCCTCTTCCATGTAGGCACGAACGATCGCATCGAGTATTTCGTAGGGTGGCAGCGAGTCCTGATCGGTCTGATCGGGTTTCAGTTCGGCCGACGGTGGCCGGACGATGATGTTTTCCGGAATAACCGGATCGCCTTGGCACAGGGTATTGCGGTAAACCGAGAGACGATAGACCAGGGTCTTGTAGACGTCCTTGATCACGGCAAAGCCACCGGCCATGTCGCCGTATAGCGTGCAGTACCCGACTGCCATTTCTGACTTGTT
Organism: Pseudomonadota bacterium; assembly: GCA_018262245.1. Taxonomy (GTDB): domain Bacteria; phylum Pseudomonadota; class Gammaproteobacteria; order Burkholderiales; family Rhodocyclaceae; genus Azonexus. The sequence continues at coordinate 2,477 of JAGTRV010000207.1, forward strand.
GCCGGTCGTCAGCACCAGCGCACCGGTCTTGTTCGACAACGCCATCAGGATATTGCCACGGATACGGGCCTGGATATTCTCTTCGGTCGTATCAGCCGGCAAGCCGGCGAACAATGGATCGAGCATGGCGCCATAGACTTCCATCGCTGGTGCGATAGCGATTTCGTCATATTGGACGCCGAGAACGCGGATCATCTCGCGCGAATCATCGAGGCTCATCTGCGCAGTATAGGGCGATGGCATCATCACGGCGCGGACCTTGTCAGCCCCCAACGCGTCAACCGCCACACACAGCGTCAAAGCCGAGTCGATACCGCCAGACAAGCCGATGATCGCGCCCTTGAAACCCGTCTTGCCGATATAGTCGTGCACACCGACAACCAGTGCCTTGTAGGCCTCGGCTTCGAGCGAAAGTTCGTCAGCCATGTCGTCCGAGTGCAAGCGACCGGCATCAAAATCAACGATCCCCAGCGCCTCTTCAAACTGTGGCAGGCGCATGCAGCAGTTTTTCCTGGCATCCAGCGCAAAAGAGGCGCCATCGAAGACCAGTTCATCCTGACCACCGACCAGGTTGCAGTAAACAGCGGGAATCCCCGTCGCATCGATGCGGTCACCAAGCACCTGAATACGCTGCTGGTGCTTTTCGAGATGGCATGGGGAAGCATTGAGAACGAGCAACAACTCGGCGCCAGCCTCGTGCGCCAACTCGGCTGCGCCAGCTTCCCAGATGTCGGCACAGATGTTGATGCCGCAACGCACACCAGCCAACGTCACAACGCAAGCTTCAGTCCCCGGCTCGAAATAACGCTTCTCGTCGAAAACTTCGTAATTGGGCAGGCGCATCTTGCGATAGAGCGCCTTGCTCCGGCCATTTTCAATGACCGTGGCCGCGTTGTAACAGCGACCTTCATGCTCTTCCGGATGTCCGACAACGACCGCGATACCTTCAACACGGGAGACCAGATTGTCGAGAGCCCGCTGGCAGGCCCGATAAAAATCCGGGCGTAGCAGCAGGTCTTCCGGCGGGTAACCACACAACGCCAGCTCCGGCGTCAGCAGAACCTGGGCGCCGCGGGCTTTAGCTTCGCTAGCGCATTTGATGATGCGTTCGACGTTGCCCGTCAAGTCACCGACGGTAGCGTTGAACTGGGCAACGGCGATACGCAACATGATGGCTTAGTAGTTCGGCTTGTCCTTGGCGTCGTTATAACGCTGAACACCTTCCATCACTTCCTTGCGGGCGGCATCGATATCTTCCCAGCCATTGACCTTGACCCACTTGCCCGGCTCCAGATCCTTATAGTGCTCGAAGAAATGGGAAATCTGCTTGCGCAGCAATTCCGGCATGTCTTCGATGGACGTGACGTCCTTGTACAGCGGGGTGAGCTTGTCGACCGGCACAGCCAGCAACTTGGCATCGTTGCCACCTTCGTCGGTCATCGACAGTTGGCCCAGCGGGCGGCAGCGGACGACAACGCCCGGCGGCAGGGAGAACGGTGCAACAACCAACACGTCAACCGGATCACCGTCACCAGCGATGGTGTGCGGGATGTAGCCGTAGTTGCAGGGATAGTGCATGGACGTGGACATGAAGCGATCGACGAAGATCGCGCCGCTTTCCTTGTCAACTTCGTACTTGACCGGCTCGGAGTGAGCGGAAATCTCGATGATGACGTTGAAATCGTCGGGGAGGGACTTGCCGGAAGGAACGTTGTTAAGAGCCATGTTGTATCTCTCTGCGTTTAGGTTTGAGAACTTGTGATTATAACGCCGGACTGGCCTTTCTCATTGCCAGGCAGCAAGGAACTCCTGCCATTGCGGCGTGCCGATCTTGGCCAGTTGCGCCTTGACGAATTCGCCCTCGGCGACCTCTTCCTCGGCCGTCAACTCACCGCGCAAGCGACGGAAACGGTTATAGACGAGGTAGGTATTGATGACGTCGGTCTCGCAATAATCGCGAATCTCGGCAATCTTGCCGGCCTGCCAGGCTTCCCAAACCTTGCCACCATCCATGCCGAGCTTGCCGGGAAAGCCGAACAGCTTGGCCAGATCGTCGAGCGGCGCATTAGCCCGGCCGTTATAAAGCGCAAGCAGGTCCATCAGGTCGAGATGACGTGTGTGGTAGCGGCTGATGTAGTTGTTCCACTTGAAATCGCGACTGTCAGCGTAGTCACCATCGCCCATGTCCCAGTAACGCGGCGCAGCAACGCCGTGTAGCATGCCGCGATAGTGCAGTACCGGCAAGTCGAAACCACCGCCGTTCCAGGAGACGATCTGCGGCGTGAATTTCTCGATGCCATCGAAGAAGCGCTGGATGATTGCCCCTTCATTCAGATCCGGCTCGGACAGCGACCAGACCTTCAGTCCCTCACTCGTCCGCAGCACGCAGGAGATGGTCACCACACGTTGCAGATGCAGTTGAAGGAAGTCGTTGCCGGTCTTGGCCCGGCGCTGCTGGAAGGCGAGCTCGGCGACCTCATCGTCGGAAAGCTCACCCGGCAGATCATTCAGGCGGCGCAGGCCGGCGACATCGGGAATCGTTTCGATGTCAAAAATCAGAACAGGCTTCATGCCGGGAAAACACCAGTCGAGAGATAACGGTCACCACGGTCGCAGATGATCGAGACGATCACCGCATTCTCCAGTTGCTGCGACAGGCGCAGGGCCACGGCGAGCGCACCACCCGAGGAAATGCCGGCAAAAATCCCCTCTTCCATCGCCAGGCGCCGGGTCATCGCCTCAGCATCAGCCTGACTGACGTACTCGACGCGATCGACATTGGTCTTGTCGAAAATTTTCGGCAGATAGGCTTCCGGCCACTTGCGGATGCCGGGGATCTGGCTGCCGTCTTCCGGCTGGCAGCCAACGATCTCGATGGCCGGGTTCGCCTCCTTCAAGAAACGACTGGTTCCCATGATGGTCCCAGTCGTTCCCATGCTGGATACGAAATGGGTAATTTTGCCATCGGTATCGCGCCAGATTTCCGGGCCGGTACCTTCGTAATGGGCCAGCGGATTATCAGGGTTGGCGAACTGGTCAAGGATGATGCCCTTGCCTTCGTCGCGCATCTTGTCGGCCACGTCG
>JAGTRV010000208.1 GCA_018262245.1 Pseudomonadota bacterium
CTGTTCGAGGAAGTTCACGCGCTTGGCGACGTCGCCGCCCCACAGCGGCACGGCGCCACCCCAGCCGGTGGTGACGGCGATCATCTGCTCGCCATCCTGCTCCCAACTGACCGGTGGTGCAACGATGCCGGTGCCGACGTTGAAGGACCACAGTTCCTTGCCGGTCTTGGCATCGACACCCTTCAGGAAGCCTTCGGGGGTGCCGTAGAAGACGAGGCCGCCGGCGGTGGTCAGGACGCCGCCCCACAGCGGAGCGTAGTTCTTGTTTTCCCAGACGATCTTGCCGGTAGCCGGGTCGACCGCGCGCAGGGCGCCGATGTAGTCGTCGTTCAGAGCCTTGATGGTGAAGCCGGCGCCGAGGTAAGCAGCACCTTTCTTGTAGGAAACGGGTTCGTTCCAGATATCCATCGACCACTCGTTGGCCGGCACGTAGAAGAGGCCGGTTTGCGGGCTGTAGGCCATCTGCTGCTGGTTCTTGCCGCCGAGGAAGGACGGAGCCGAGAAGACGACCTTGCCCTTCTTGCCATCGGCACTGGCGTTCGGGTCGCCCGGACGGCCTTCTTCGATGTAGTTCGGACGGCCGGTTTCGAGGTTGAAGCCGCTAGCCCAGGTGATCTTCTTGACGAACGGGTAGGCGCCGAGCAGCTTGCCGTTGGTGCGGTCGTTCACGAAGAAGAAGCCGTTGCGGTCAGCCTTGGCGCCTGCCTTGACGATCTTGCCGGTCTTCGGGTCCTTGAGGTCAAAGGAGACGAACTCATTAACGCCGTCAAAGTCCCAGCCGTCGTGCGGGGTGCCCTGGAAGTGCCAGGCGATCTTGCCGGTGTCGGCATCGATGGCAACGGTGGACGACGAGAACAGGTTGTCGCCCGGGCGCAGGTGGCTGTTCCACGGGGCCGGATTGCCGGTGCCGGCGAAGATCAGGTTGGTTTCCGGATCGTAGGTGGCACCGTTCCAGGTTGCTGCGCCGCCGGTTTGCCAGAGGTCGCCGCTCCAGGTGGCGTTGAGGGTGCCGGAGATGCCGTTTTCGATAGCCTTGCCGTCGGCGTCGTAGCGATAGCCCATGTGGCCTTCGACGGTCGGACGGGTCCACAGCAGCTTGCCGGTCAGCGGGTCGCGGGCGTCAATGCGGCCGACAGCGCCGAATTCGCCACCGGAGATGCCGGTGATCAGCTTGCCCTTGGCAATGATCGGGGCGGCGGAGGCGGAATAGCCGGCCGCGTAATCACCGAGCTTTTCCTTCCAGACCACCTTGCCGGTATCCTGGTTCATGGCCACCAGCTGGGCATCCAGCGTGGCGAAGATGACCAGGTCGCCGTACAGCGCGGCGCCGCGATTGATCACGTCACAGCAGGGCATGATGCCGTCCGGCAGACGGTGCTCGTACTTCCACAGCTTCTTGCCGGTCTTCGCATCGATGGCGAACAGGCGGCTGTAGGAGGCGGTGACGAACATCTTGCCGTTGTGGATGACCGGCTGCGATTCCTGGCCGCGCTGCTTCTCGCCGCCGAAGGACATCGACCAGGCCGGGACCAGGTTCTTTACGGATTTGGTGTTGATCTGCGTAGACGGGCTGAAGCGCTGGCCCTGCGTGCCGAGGCCAAAGCTGACGACGTCGCCGGTGGTCTTGGCATCGTTCAGGATGTCGGCATCGGTGACGCCGGCCAGAGCCTGCCCGCCGGCCAGAACGGCGGCGGCGATCAGCGCAAGTGTGAGGGCACTCCGCTTGGGGGTATGACTGTGCATGGATTTGTCTCCTTGGTTATCCAATGTTTCCTGATCCGCCGGCCGCGCTGGGCGTGGGCTGCGGATTGGACTGACGCACCGGCGAGTCGCCTTCCTTTCCCTGAATCGACTCGCTGGCAGGGAACCCGTTCTGCAAGGCTTGTGCCATGCCCTGGCTGAAAGCGGGTTCGGCCTGCTGGCCGGGGGCGGCGGGGGAAATCGGGTTTTGTCCCTGTTGCGCAGTTGGCTGACCGATGCCTGCTTCAAATGTCACCAGCTGCTCCAAAGTTGCACAGTCGGGGTGTTCAGTTCGCCATGGTTTGTTTTGCTCCGGGCCGGGAAGGCCTGCCGTTCCGTTGTTTGTCCGCTTTGGCCGGGTATTGGCACGCCGCTTGCACACCATTCTCGCCAAACAGCCCACGTGGCAAAAAAGGAGCGAGACAAGATGAAATACCCTCTGACCATTGCGGCGATTGCCCTGGCGGCCCTGATGCCGCCGGCCGAAGCCGCCGCCCTGCGCGATAGCGGTGATCCGCTCGCCTCGGCGCGCTGGTCGGAAATGCAGAAGGCGTTCCTGGCCGGGGCGCCGGTGCTGTTCGACCCGCGAGTCAAGGTCATCGCACCATCAACTGCAGAAAATCCGATGCAGGTGCCGGTCACGGTCGATGCTTCCGGTTTGCCTGGGGTGGTTGAAGTCGTGGTCTTCGCAGACTTCAACCCGATCGTCCAGGTGCTGCGCTTTTTCCCGGAGGGGGCACAGGCCTCGCTCGGCTTTCGCGTCAAGCTGCAGCAATCGACGCCGGTTCGGGCTGCAGCCAGAACGGCCGATGGCGTCTGGCATGTCGGCGGCACCTGGGTGAATACCGTCGGCGGTGGCTGCACAGCGCCGTCTGCGGCCGGCGCCTCTAAGGATTGGCAGCAGCATCTCAACGAAGTGAGTGGCCGCCAGTGGTCGGAAGGGCCGAACGCCGGCCGGCTGCGCCTGCGTATCGTGCATCCGATGGATACCGGGCTGGTGGCCGGGACACCGGCCTTCTTCCTGGAGGAGATCAATTTCACCGATGCCGCCGGCCAGCGCCTGATGCGAGTGCAGACCTACGAGCCAGTCAGTGAGAATCCCGTTTTTACCTTGAACCGCAACTTGGCGGATGGTCCGGTCGAAGCCAACGGTCGCGACAATAACGGCAACGCCTTCAAGGCGAGGATCGCGCCGTGAAGCGGCTGCTCGGCGCACTGTGGCTTGTCGTCGTCGGCCAGGTTGGCGCCGCCGATTTCGACTATCGCCTGAACGCTCGTCCGATTGCCAGGGATGTCTATGCCTTCATCGGCCAGACCGAGGATTTCACAACCGCCAACGGCGGCAACATCGTTAACACCGCTTTCATCGTGGCTCCGCAGGGGGTCATCGTTATCGACAGCGGCCCCTCGCTGCGCTATGGCCAGCAGATGCGCCGGGCCATCGCGGCAGTGACCGCCAAGCCCATCGCGCTGGTCATCAACACCCACCACCATCCCGACCACTTTCTCGGCAACCAGGCCTTTGCCGATGTGCCGATCGCCGCACTGGCCGAGACGCGAACGGGGATCGGCGCCGATGGCAATGCTTTCGCCGAGAACCTGTTCCGGATGAGCGGTGACTGGATGAAGGGCACCGAAGTGCAGGTGCCGACGCAGACCGTGACAGCAGGCCAGCTCGACGTCGCCGGCCGGCGCCTGCAACTGGTCGCGCTGGACGGCCATACCGGGGCCGATCTGGTCATTTTCGACGAACCGAGCGGGGTGCTGTTCGCTGGCGACCTCGTCTTCAACGGCCGGGCGCCGACCACGCCGCACGCCGATATCGCGCACTGGCTGGCGGGGCTTGACCGCCTTGAAGCGCTGACTCGCGAGGCGGGTTTCAAGGTGCTGGTGCCGGGGCACGGGGCAGTGACCAGCGATGCCACGCCAATCCGCCAGACCCGGGCCTGGTTGAACTGGTTGACCGCTGCCATGCGTGAATCGGCCAGCGCCGGTCTGGACATGAACGACGTGCTGGCCCGCCCGCTACCGGCGGAATTCGCCGACCTGCCGATGGCGGCGACCGAATACCGGCGTTCGGTCGGCCATCTGTTTCCGGCGGCCGAGCAGGCTGTGCTGGGGGGCGGGAAATGATGAGTCCCATCGGCCACAGCAAATTCTGGGCGCTTTTCGTCCTGTCGATGGCCCTGCATGCCACTCTGTTCGCCATCATGTCAGGCCAGCGCCAGCATGCGCCGGTCGCCTTGCCACCGATCCTCGCCTCGATCCGCCTGATCGCTGTTTCCGAATCCGGATCGGTTGCCGCCGCTGCGCCTGCACCAGCGCCGGCAACCGTCCCCCAGAAGGCCCGGCAGAACCCACAACGCACGGAGCAACGGTCGGCTCCGCGTGTGACGCAGACTGCCGGGCCGGCCAATGCGCCGGCCCAAGCTGCTTCGCCGCAAGTGGTGGCGGCGGTTGAAAGCGGGGGAGCCGTGGCTGTACCGCCGGCCGCCCCGGTTCAGGCGACGCCAGCGCCTGCGGCGCCTCCGCAAAGCGAATTGCTCGACAACTATCGCCAGCGATTGGGCCAGTTGTTCGCCCGTCACCAGGAATACCCCCGCATTGCTGCGCTGCGTGGCTGGGAAGGTGAGGTCCGGCTGCGCCTGAAAGTGGCGCGCAAGGGCAATCTGCTCGGGGTTCAGCTCGACCGTTCCAGTGGCTTCGAGGTGCTCGATCAGCATGCGCTGGCCATGCTTGAAGCGCTGGCCAGCCTGCCGCCGCTGCCGGATGCGCTGGAAAGCAACGAAATACAAGTTGTCGTCCCTATCAACTACAAACTCAAAAAAACAACATGAAGAGACAAGCCCCTCGTCGCAGCCTGCTGGCGATGGCCATTGCCACCGCATTTGCGCCGGCCTTCGCCGCCGAGAACATCGTTCAGACGGCCACGGTCGAAGTTATCGGCAGCACGCCCTTGTCGGGTATCGGCGTGCCGCGCCAGCAATTGCCGTCCAACGTCCAGTCGATCAGCGACGATCAGCTCGAAGCGCTGGAGGCGCTCAATCTTCCAGAGTTCATGGTGCGCGCGCTGCCGGCCGTGACGGTCAATGAAATCCAGGGCAATCCGTATCAGGTCGACGTCAATTACCGTGGCTTCACCGCCTCGCCGCTGCTGGGTACGCCGCAGGGGCTGTCGGTTTACGTCGATGGCGTGCGGGTCAACGAAGCCTTTGGCGATACTGTGAATTGGGACCTGCTGCCGCGTTCAGCCATCGCCGGCATTGACCTGATTCCCGGCTCCAATCCGGCTTTTGGCCTGAATACGCTGGGCGGGGCGCTCTCCATCCGGACCAAGAATGGCTTCAGCGACGCCGGTAGCAAGCTTGAAATGTCCGGTGGCAGCTTCGGGCGCAGCAATATCGAGGTCGAGCATGGCGGCAACAAGAACGGCCTGGGCTGGTATGCGGCCGGCGACTGGTTCCGCGAGGATGGCTGGCGCGATTACTCGAAGTCCGACGTCAAGCAGTTCTACGGCAAGCTGTCGGCGCGCGGTGCCGCCGGCGAACTTGATCTGGCCTTGACCCAGGCGCGGACCAGGCTGATCGGCAACGGCCTGCTGCCGCTGTCGATGCTGTCCGAGCGTCGCGACCAGATCTTCACCCACCCGGACATCACCCGCAACGACCTGACCCAGCTGGCCCTGAACGGTAAGTTGTGGCTGAGCGACACGCAAAGCCTGAGCGCCAATCTATATCACCGCTACACCCGGACGCGGACGCTGAACGGCGACATGAACGACCAGTACGAAAACG
>JAGTRV010000073.1 GCA_018262245.1 Pseudomonadota bacterium
GCACGTTTTCCTGCTGATAGACCGGCTGCGCCTTCATGAAGCGCTTGCCGAACAGACGGCTGATGAAACTGCCGCCGCTGAGCATCGAATAGACGAAACTCTGCCCGACGTAGAGCGGGATAAAGGCAGTCGCCGGCGCATTCGGGCTCAACGTGCTGACGCCATCGACACGGTTCATCAGGTTCAACTCGCGCGAGGTCTCGCTGCCGCCGGCATCCTGATAAACCAGCCGGGCGGCGATGCCGTTGCTGACGGCGGCGACGTTCTTGTAATCGACGTACCAGCCGGCGAAGTCGCCGGGCGCACCCTGCCAGCGCAGACGAATCTTCAGGTCGGTCAGCGGTTTGCTCAATGCTTCGGGGCAACCGACCATGAAACGCGACCCCTTGACCGGCTGCGGGCCAAAGGGCTGGAAGGCTTTTTTCGGATTGAGGGTGCCGAAATCGTTTTCGAGATCCAGCGTTTTCATGCCATCGACCGAGACGCCCAGGCGGGCCTTGTCGAGGCGCAGTTGCGACAGCCCGGCATAGGCGGCAGCGGCTTCCGGCCGGAGCAAGAGCTGGACGACCGGCAACACGGTGGCGAAGGCCGAGCCATGCAGCGCGGCGTCGTAATCGATCACGGCCGGTTCGCCATCGGGCACGGTAAAGCCGAATTTCAAATGGCCGGCGGCCAGCGTGCCGGTCAACGAATAGGGCCCGAGCCAGCCTTTTTCGCCACTGACAAAGGCCTGCAGGCAGTCGGCGATCGCCTGCCCGGCCAGCCCGACGCTGTCGGCAAAGGCGACATCCAGCGTTGCCGTCACCTCGCGCCGCCCTTCGCGCAGTCGCAGCAGCGACGAAGCCAGCGCAAAGCCGAGCGGCGCTGCGGCCAGCCCGGCGTGGCCGAAAGCCGACCAGTGCGGCTTGGCTGGGTCGAGCGGCGTGCCGAGGCCATCGGCCGAATTGGCAACCGGGGCAAAGCGCACACCACCGGCATCGCGATAGACGCTGTGCAGCGCACTGATCTTGCCCTGCCCGATCAGCGTTTCGCGCAGCGGGGCGTAGAGACGTTCGCTGCCATCGGCGCCCTTGCCGGCGGTGAAGCGATGGGCCGGCGTGATGGCAAAGGGCGCCGTACCTTTCTTCAGCTCCAGCGTCAGGTGTGCATGCTCGGGTTCGGCCGGCAGCGGCTCGAAACCGAGCACCCGGCGATACTGGAAATCGAGGTGGCGGGCGGTCAGGTCGTTCAGTGCATCCCTGGCCGGGGCCAGCATGTCGAGGAAGGCACCGAACAGGCCGAGATGCGGCGGCACGGTGCCATCGTCGCGAGTAAGCGTTTGCTCCGCATCATCCGGGAAGAGTCCCTGCCAGTCGCCATCGGCCTTGTCGGGATCGAAACCGTAGTAGCGCAGCTGGGCGGCCAGCCGACGCGCTTCGGCAACGTGCTCGGCCGGGCTGCGACCATCAACCGGGGCAAAAGCGGGGTCGAGCGCGGCCGGCGAGCGGTCTTCCTGGCTCTGCCCGAGCCGGGCAATTTCGTTTTGCAGGATACGGTCGCTGGCCATGGTTTCCTAGCGCCCTCCGCCCGGCACCATCGCCGCGCGCAGCTCGTTGCTGTCGGTTTTGTAGAACGGGAAAACGAGGTTGAAGCGCGAGTTGGTGGCGCGCACTTCGTAGTCGAGCTGGATGTTCAACTGGCCGGTATTGGGGTCGGGGCTGTCGACGCTCAGCGTGATCACCTTGATACGCGGCTCGTGGATCAGGATGGCTGTGCGCACGCGGTCGAGCAGCAAGGTACGCATGGTCGTGCTCATCGGCTCGAACATCATTTCGTGCATGTCGAGGCCGTACTTGGGCTCGAACAGCCGCTCGCCGGCCACGGTGCCGAACAGGATGAGCAGGCTTTCATGGATGTCGGCCTCGTTGGAAACCATCACCGCGCCGCTGCGCGAAAAGCGCGGCGGAAAACTCCAGCCGGTGCCGAGGAAGGATTCGTAGCGGTCGCTGGCATCACTCATGAGCATGCTCCATCAGCCAAGAATGAGATTTCATCGCGGGCCTCATCCGATCATCACCGTCGGGCTGCCGACGGCTGCCGAAGCCCCGCACAGGCAGGTGTCGCCAACGCGCAGGGCCGGCCGGCCGGCGATCATCACCGTCGTGCTGCCCATGGGGAACGGGCTGACCGTCGGCACATGGCCGGGTGGCGGAATCGGGCAGACATGCATGTCGCCGACCACCGCCGCCGGCATGCCGCCGATCAGCACGGTCGGCACGCCCGGCCCGGTGATCGTTCCACCGTGATTGCTGAGGTCTCCGACGCGGGCTGCTGCAGGCATGGTGCTTTCCTTTCCCGACCTAGTTGATCTGAACCATGGCGCCGGACAACTTGGCCATGCCGCCGCCCTTGAGTTCGGCGCTGGCGCTGCCCTCAAGTTTCAGTTCGCTGCCAGCCTTGATTTCGAAACCGGCCGTCGCTTCCATTTTGGTTTCCGTCCCGGCCTTCATTTCGACCGCCTTGGCGCTCTCGAAATGGATGCCGTCGCTGTCCATAACCATCTTGTTGCCGTTCTGGTCGGCCAGCGTCAGCGACTGTTCGTCCTCGTTGAGCACGATCGAATTGCCGGCCGGCGTGGACAAGGTCATCACGATCTTGTCGTCGTCGAAATGCACGGTCATGCCGGAACGCGTCTTCAGCATCTTCTCGTGGTTGTCGTCGCTGCCTTCCAGCGGTGCCGCCTTGGCACTGCTGTGCAGCATACCGAGAATGACCGGGTGACGCGGATCGTCGGCCAGAAAACCGACCGTCACTTCGTCACCGATTTCGGGGCGGAAGAAAAAGCCGCGGTCGTCGCCGGCATCAAGACTCGCCACCCGCGCCCACAGGCCGTCGCTGGCCAGACCGAGGAGCGGCAGTTTGACGCGGACGCGATGCTCGCCATCCGGGTCTTCGTTGCTGGTGACGACGCCAATCTGAAGGCCCGAAACGCCGGGCAGCAGGCCATCGGCCTTCGATTTTCCGGGCGCCTCAAGATCGACTCCACCGAACTGCACATGCGTTTTCCAGCCCTGCACCAGACTGAATTCCTGGCGCACGCCGGTGACCAGCACCTTGCCGTTGAAGCGCCGGCCGAGACCGGCCAGTTCGACGACCACGCCGGGTTTGACCGTGGCGATGCCCTCGCACTTGCCGCGACCGGAGACCTGATCGACCCTTCGATACAGCGCGATGCCGTCGACCCAGGCCTGCGTTTCGGCTTCCGGCAGCCCCGGGTGGCGCACATCGAAAGCCTGATCGGCGACACCGGCCAGGTCGTTGCTGCTCAGGTTGCCGGGTGGCGTGAAGGACGGCGTTGCCGCCTGAACCTCAACGGCCTCCTGGCTCGCTGCATCCCAGCTCGTGCCCTTGAGTTCGGCATGCTGCAGACGGGCGTCGATTTCGCCTTCGAATTCGAGCAGCGTCGCGCCGTACTGCAGCGTGCAGACCGTGGCGCCAGTCAGCGCCGGTTTGCGGACCACTACCTTGTCGCCTTCGCACCAGACCAGCTGGCCGTTGGCCCGTGCCCGGGCAAGGATGAAATCCCAGTCCGTACTCTGATACTGCAAGACCTGCTTGTGTTGCAGCGTGGTCGCTTCGACATCGGTGCCCACACCGGCCGCGCTGAGCACGGCTTCGATGATGTCGCTGTCGGTCTTGTCGAAATGGTCGGTCGAGCGCTCGGTGACGGCCAGTTTCATTGCCGCGTGCCTGCAATCGACGACCAGTTGCGAGGCGGCTGCTTCCCGCACCCGGGCGCCCTGGCGAACGACCGTGCCGATGAACACCGAGGTACTGTCGCGCCCGGCCCCGGCCAGGATTTCAATACTTTGCCCCGGCGTGAACAGGTCACCGTCGCTGAGCGGGAACTGCCCGGTCGACGCAGCGCCATCGACATAGACCAGCCGGGCCGAGGCGATTTTATTGGCCGCGACCGTGACGCTGACCGAGAGCAGCTGATGCTCGCGCGGCACCGCCTGGCCACCGGCCTTGACAGTGAATTCGCGATGCTCGGCAGCGATGGGCAGGGCGCGGGTTTCCGGCACGCTTTATTTCTCCAGTGGCGGAAAGAAGAGCTCGGTGCCCGGCTCGATATGCCGGAAGTCGTCGAGCCCGTTGGCTTCGGCAACGCGCAGGTAGAGCCGCGGGTCGCCGTAGATGGCATTGCACAGCGCCGGCAGCCGGTCGCCAGCCTTGAAGATGCGTCGGTGCGTCAGGTCCGGCGACTGGTCCTGCGCGGTCGCGACGCGCGTCTGGTCGTCGGAATTGTCGGTGAAGACGGCGGTGATCACGGCGCGCAGCGGCACGCCGTCGGCGCGGAATAGCTTGTAGGCGATCGAGGCGCTCTTCAGCACACAGCGCTTGACCTGCAGCGTGCCCCAGACCACTTTCAGGTAATTCGGGCGGTGGATGTCGCCGTTGTAGCCAGTCACTTTCTGGAACTGCTCGACCTCGGCCTGGACTTCGGCCTGGCGGCCATTGGCGCCGGTGCCGTCGATGAAGAAGGTCAGCGTCAGGTCGCCCGGCTTGACCTTCTTGAACTCCATCCGGCTACTGGTCGTCCCGGAACCTTGCGCGGCGTCGTACTCGATTTCATAGGACTGCGTGATTTCGGCCGGATTGACGTAGGCGGCAAAGTGGGCAATCGACTTGTCGCTGTAGTCCGGCAGGGTGTGCGCCAGGATGGTCAGCTTTTCCAGCGTCCCGTTCGGCGTGCCGCCGATGTCGATCTGGCCCATGCCGGCACCACCGATCACCTGCCCTGCGCCCATGCCTGATGCGGGTCCGAAACTCATCTCATGGCTCCTCGCGCTCGCGCAGGATTTCCAGCACGCGGGCGACGCACTCCTCGACCATCGCCTGCTTCTCGTCGCCAGACACCGCACCCGAACCGGCCGTGCTGCCGCCGCCAGCCTCGCCATTGCCGACTTCGACGGAAATCACCACTTCATCGACGATGATGGGCATTTCGTTTCTGCCTCCTAATTCTTGTCGACCGTGAAGTACTGGTAGGCCAGCTGCATCGACTCGACGGCATAGGTGTTGTTGCTGGCATTGAGGTCGCCGACCGCCCACTTGGTCGGCCAGGCGCCGATGACATGCCAGGTCATCAACGGCTGGTGCGCCTCGTTGAGCAGGATGATGTCGACGTTGCGCAGCTCGATCTTGTAATCGACGATGCAGTCGCGTATCCAGTTCCAGACCGCCGAGCTTTTCAGCAGGCCCCGCTTGAGCACCAGTTCCGGGTATTTGGCCCGGGTCGGGTACTTCTGCACGAAGCGGTTTTCGCCGCCCTCCGGCACCTCCTCGCTGCCCATTTCGACCGACAGCCCGCCGACCTCGGTGAAGCGCGTATCGGCGTGATCGGACATGCCGACAAAGGCCACCGAGAAGTGGAAGCCGACCGGCGGGTAGTAGGAGGCCATGGCGGTCTGCGCTCAGTCGATCAGGTGTTCTCGACCGTCAGCCCTTCATGGGCCAGTTCGATGGTCTCGATCGCCACTTCGTTGCCGGCGGCCTTGAGCTGCGGCCCTTCGACCTTGACCGGGAAGGCGCGATTCACTTTCCAGGTCATCACCGGGTTGTGCGCTTCGTCGAGCAGGCTGATGGTCAGGTCACGGCGTTCGACGGTGTTCATCGTGACTGTCGACAGCCACTTGAAGAAGTCGTTGTCGGACTTGATGACGCCGCGCTTCAGCGTGATGTTGCTGTACTTGCGCAGGCCGGGCATCTTGATCGACGAATACTCCGGGAAACTGCCGTCGCGGTATTCGATGGCCTGGACTTCCTGGGTCAGGCCGGAGACTTCCGAGAAACCGATGCGGGTGCCGCCCCACTCGACACGGAAATGGAAGACCGGCAGCGGATATTGGGCTTGTACGGGCATGGTGAATGTCCTTTCGCGTCAGGGTTCGAATCAGCTGGTCTGCAGCTTGTGGGAGAACTTCAGGATGATGAATTCGGCCGGCCGGACGACCGCCATGCCGATCTCGACATTCATCCGCCCTTCCAGGATGTCCTGCGCGCTCATCGTCACGCCCAGTCCGCAACGGACGAAGAAGGCATCCTTCGGTGCCGCGCCAGCCAGCGCGCCTTCGCGCCACTTCTGCGTCAGGTAGTTCTCGATCATGCCGCGGACCTTGACCCAGGTATTGGCATCGTTTGGCTCGAAGACGGCCCAGTAGGTCGATTTCTTGATCGATTCCTCGACCATGTTGAAGAAGCGACGCACCGAGATGTAACGCCATTCGTTGTCATTGCCTGCCAGCGTTCGGGCGCCCCAGACCAGCGTGCCCTTGCCGACGAAGGCACGGATGGCGTTGATCGACTTGCCGCCGGTGGCATCGACATTCAGCGCGTCGGTTTCGCTGGTGGTGAAGCTGCTGGCCGGGGCGATGACGCCGTTCAGGCTGACATTGGCCGGCGCCTTCCAGACGCCGCGCTGGTTATCGACCAAGGCATAGATGCCGGCGATGGCACCGCTCGGCGGGCACAGGGTCAGCGTCGAGCCGATGCCATTGATCACGTTGCGGTAAGGCAGGAAATTCTCGAACAGTGTCTGCTCGTTCAGGCCGCGATAGTTGGCAATCGCCGTAACGATGCCGGCAATGGCACCGCTGGCCGCGGAAAAGCCTTTCTGCAAACTGGGCAAAGCGCTGTCCATCACCTCCTTGACCGTCGCGCCCCCGGTATTGCCGTTCGAGGCGGCGGGTACGCTGGCCCCGAAGATGGCGCCCCAGGCGGCGGTGGCCGGCGGGGTGTTCTGGTCCCATTCGACGGTATAGGCGCCGCCGGCGGTGACGATATCGGCCGCCATTTCCTTTTCCAGCGCGATCAGGCTGGAGAAGGCGGGGGCCAGCGTGCCGGCGATCATGGTGTTGATGTCGGTGACCAGCTTGGCGTTGCTCAGCGGCGAGGCATCGACGAAGCCATCGACCACCTTGGCAATGCCGAAAACGTATTCGAAGAGCAGTGCGGCATCGGCCGGCACCGGCGCAGCCTTGCCCTTGTAGATGGCCAGTTTCTTGGCGAAAGCGCTGCTCAGCGTTTCACCGGGCCCGGCATAGGCGCTGACGGCAGCAGCCAGCGCCGTGCTGTCGGCGGTCAGTTCATCGAGCGCGGTCAGGGCGGCGAGCAGTTGCGGTTCGGTGGTCAGATCCTTGAGCGGCACCTGAATGCCGTTCTTGAAAACCTTGTCCTTGACCTGAGCGTAGCCAACCGACTTGTTGTAGTTGAGCTTCAGCCAGGGCGTGTAGGCAGCGCCGTATTTCAGGTTGTTGATGCCCAGTTTGTCGCGGAAGCTGGCGCCGTTTGGGTCGCCCTGGCGCAGGTCGAGCACCGCCACGCGGTCCTTCAGCTCGCCGCACTGCTTCAACGCTTCCTGCTGCACGGCCGCAAGATCGTCGGCACCCAGTGTCGCGGCATCGGGGAAGAGCAGGATGGTCGGCTCGTCCACCTTGGCTACGGCCTGAACGCCTGTCTTGATCTCGTCGCGCAAGACTGGCGAACCGCTGGTCTTGTAAGCGCCGACCGAAACGATGTAGCAGTCGCCGCCACCGTTGTCGTAGAACAGCCGCAGGCTGTCGTACATGAAATAGCTGTTGCTGATGTCGGCCGACAGGAAGTTGCCGGCCTCGTCGATATTGGCAGCCGTCACGGTATAGCTCGGCCCCTTGCCGTAATAGGCCTCGAATTCGAGCAGGGACTTGATGCGGCGCGGCACATTGAGCAGATCGCCGGCGGAGATCAGCGTGGTATTGGCGGTGTAGCCGACAAAAGCCGGGATCGCGGTTTCCACCTCGGCAACCGAGGGCGGGAAGACCGAAATTTCCTCAATGTAAACATCCGGAGTACGGTAGGTTGGCATGGACTGACCCCCTTCTAAGGTTTGGCGAGGTGGACGATGAAACGCGCCTGCGCCCGGTCGGAACCGGCCTGGGGCAGATGCTGGACGAGAACTTCGGCATTGCGCCTCAGTTGAAGCTTGCGATAGCCGCCAGCCCGCCGGGCGACCGGCTGCTGCGACTGGAAGAGCACGATGCGGGTGCCGGCATCACCGAGGACCGAGGCCGGCAGATCGTTGTCCGTAAAGTGATCGGCAGTGATCTTGTCGAAACTGAGCGCGGTCCGCCCCTGTTCGCCAGCGCCGGCATCAGCCAGTTGCAACTGGCCGAATTCGGCAGCGCCGAAGTTGCGCGCCACGACGTAATACTGCAGCTGCTCGCTGCGGGCCTGCAGCGCGATGCGGAAAACCGGCGGATTGGCGTAGAACCCGCGATCCACAGTCAAGGCCAGAACACCCCACAACTGCTCGCCCGCCAGCGCCGGCGAGTGCAGCCAGTGCGACAGCTGTGCCGGGCCAGCGGCCGTTTCGGACAGCAGATATCGTCCAGCCGGCCAGTCGCGTGTTTCAAAGAGTGCCTCCTCCTGACCGGCCGCCAGCGTCTGTTCGACCAGCGGGCTGCCCCCGTATTCCCAACTCAGGGTCAGCGGCCTTCCGGCCTGACCCGGTGCGATCCGCTGGTGCGGCGCGATGAACTCGGCAGCCAACGCCGGATCTAGACTGCGCGGGGCATTCCGGTTGCCGTAAAGGACCAGCCCACCGGATGCGACCGGTGCTTCGGTGAAATTGGCAAAGTAGGGATTGGCCACGCGCAGGCCGATCAGCAAGGTCGCGCCATGAATGTCGCGCAGGGCATTGCCGGCATCGTCGGCCTCGAACAGCACGCGCAAACGGCCGTCCCGCACCCGCGTCAGCAGCTTGCCGGCAGCCAGTGCCTGCTCCGCACCCGGCACCACGAAATCGATGTCGCTACAAAGCCCCCGGTAGTAAGCGTGCTCGACTTCGACTTCGAAAAGGGTGCGGAAGTGGATGCTCATTTTTCGTGCAGCCCCAGCCCGATGTCGGTGATCGGTGCGCCCGGCATGAACGGCTCCTGATCCTGGATGGTGACCAGCCGCGCCCGGTAGAGCACCGAGGGCTGGTACTTGGCGCCGACGCTGGCCCAGATCTGGTTCAGGGTTTCCGGCGTCACGCTGTACAACTCCATGACGATCTTGCCGATGCGGGAATCAAGTGCCGGGTAATCGTCGGCACTGAACACCGGGTGCGACTGAAAAAAGGTCAGCACGTTCGACAAGGCCTTCAGCGTCAGCGGGTAGTCATTCATCCGGGCCGCGAAAAGCAGCGTCAGGTTCAGCTTCAGTTCTGGCTGCAGCACCATCTCGCGACCATTGCTGATAATCCGGGCCGGCACCTGCTCGCGCATGACGCGCTCTTCCTCGATATTGACCAGGCTCAGCGCCACGGTACCGCTGGCAATGGCCAGATTGCCCTTGTCATCTAGGATGCCGCCCGGAACAGCCTGGCCCAACGAGGCCGAACCGGTCCGGCGCAACAGGTAGGCATTGAATTGATCTGCCAGGAAGGACACCGCTACATCCAGCATGCCGCCTCTCTCATCGCTATGAACCGGGGGCTGGCGAGCCGGAAACAAGACGCCAGCACCGTGTCGAAACAAACTTCAGATTTGTGTCGCAGAAACGTAAATTTCAGTAAAGCACAGGAAATATTTTTTGTCACCGATATTTTCAATATGCATAATTTCTGATGCAGACCGAAAATAGCCACCCGAATAAATAACAAATTCAACAACACCAATTAAAACGTTTGTTCTCTGCGAAACCAGAAGATGAAGTATATTTATCCGCAAGTTGTCTGATTTTAGCGACAGATCACAAAATGTCGTTTTATTGGTACCATCGCTTGAACCAAATTCGGAAATGACAAGTCAATAGTCAATTGCACTCCAACAAATCGCTGGTCGCGTTTCGACAAGACATGCCGCCACATTGTTTACCTGACGACAAGAACCGCAGCACAATGTCCTGAAAGGTGAGTCATGCAGCCTATTTTTCACGTCGCCATTTATCAAGCAAACGCCGGGACGCGAAGCCTCAATAGCGACTGCCGGCCGGACAAAATCCTTCAGCCCCCCCCTCCTGCCCACGGGCCGACCACTTCGGTCGACCAGAAGTTCTGTTCCTGAGTCATTGCCGGCAGCCTGCCGGCAATCCAACTGCACCAATGACTGAACCGTAAGGAGACTCGCCATGGCAAAAAAAGCACTTTGCATCGGCATCAACAACTACCCCGGCACCGACATGGATTTGCAGGGTTGCGTCAATGACGCCAACGACTGGGCTGGCGTTCTGGCCGAACGCGGTTTCAAGGTAACGACGCTGCTTGACGACCAGGCGACCAAGGCCGCCATGGTCAAGGCCATGAGTGATCTGATCGGCAAGGGCGCCAAGGGCGACACGCTGGTCATCACCTATTCCGGGCACGGCACCTACCAGCCCGACACCGACGGCGATGAGGCTGACGGACTCGACGAGGCGCTCTGCCCCTATGACCTGCAAACCAAGGGCGAGGCGCTGATCGATGATGAGATCCACGCCATTTTCAACACCCGCAAGAGCGGTGTGCGCCTGGTGCTGATCTCGGATAGCTGCCATTCCGGTACCGTCACCCGCGCCGCCAAGGCTGAGAAGGATGCCGATTTCAGGCCGCGCTTCATGCCCATGGGCAACTGGCTGCCGGAAAAGCTGCTGCCCAAGAACCGTGCGGGCAAGACCGCCAGCACGATGACCGCACCGGCAGGGTCTTCGCCGCTGCTGGCCGCAGCCCGGACCAATGCGCTCGGCGACCTGCTGCTGGCGGGCTGCAAGGAAGGCCCCAACAATTTCAGCTACGACGCCAAAATCAAGGGGCGCTTCAACGGCGCCTTCACCTACTACGCGCTGAAGGCCCTGAAAAACATGAAGGAAGGTGCCTCTTACGCCGACTGGTACAAGGCCATCGGCAAATACCTGCCTTCGGCCAGCTATTCCCAGGTGCCGCAACTGGTTGGTAGCGCCGGCGCACGCAAGGGCAAGATTTTCGAATAAGCCGTCTGCCGCCACCGTCCTGACAAGGAGACTCGCATGTCCCAGCGCCTCTACAAGATTCGCGGCAGCCGCGAAGACGTCGTTCGCCACACCATCGGCGGCCCGCAACCGATGTTCCGTTTGCAGCCGGGAACCGCCCGGGATGGCAGCGGGGATCAAGTGGAGGTCAGCGGCGACACCGTTGTCCGGGTCGAACTCGACAACGGCTTTGTGCTGTGGAGCCGGGTCGATGACCTGTCACGCGACTTCGGTACGCCGCCGGCGCGCGATGGCAGCGACGCCTGGGACCTCAGCCGCCTGACGCCACGCCACACGGCGAGCAGCGAGCGCGGCCTCGGCGGGCTGGCGATCCGCGTACTGGACTTTTTTGGTGTCGATCTGGCTGAAAAATCGGCCGGCAAGCTGGGCAGGCATTTCGAGGAAAAGCTGCTCGGCAAGCACCCTCCCGGCTTCTACCGGGTCGATCTGGCTGGCGAGTTTTCCCTGCAACCGGTCGCCGACAGCGAGAACATTCCGGCCAATGCCGGTCCGCTGCTGGTTTTCCTGCACGGCACCGCCTCGTCCGGCGAGGGCAGTTTCGGCAAGCTGTGGGACGCCGGAAATACCGAAGGTGCGCGCTTGCGCGAAGCGCTGTTTCCGACCTATGGCGACCGCGTCTTCTCGCTCGAACACCGAACGCTGACGGAAAGCCCGATCAACAATGCGCTGGCCCTGGCCAAGCGCCTGCCGGAAGGCGCGGAAATCCATCTGGTCAGCCATTCACGTGGCGGGCTGGTTGGTGAAGTGATGGCCCTGTCCGGCTGTGCGGACCTCGCCAACACCTTGAGCGGCGAACAGGTCAAGACGCTGTTCGCCGCCGACCGCACGCTGGCATCGCAACTCGGCCTGCTGCCGCTGTCCGATGACGAGATGAAGGCCCGCGACGCCGCCTACAACAACGACCGCCAGCTGTTGCTCGAACTGATCGACGTCTTCAGCCAGAAGAAACTGCGCGTCGGCCGCTTCGTCCGGGTCGCCTGTCCGGCCCGTGGCACCACACTGGCTTCCGGCCGCCTCGACCGCTGGCTGTCGGTGCTCGACTACGTGGCCACCGCGGCCACCGGCGATGGTCTGTTTGCCGACGGGCTCGACTTCCTGCTCGCCGTCGTCAAGGAGCGCACCGACCCGCGCACCCTGCCCGGCGTCGAGGCGATGATGCCCGGCTCGGCCCTGACCCGCCTGCTCAACAACACGCCGGAACTGGTCAGCAGCGCCGACCTGTCAGTGATCGCCGGCGACAGCCAGGCCGGCGACGGCCTGTGGAACACCCTGAAGGTGCTAGCCACCGACTGGTTCTACAAGAATGAACACGACCTCGTGGTCGATACCGCCTCGATGAGCGGCGGCCTGCCGCGCCTCGGCAATGGTGCCCGCGTCCGTCAGGATCAGGGCCCCAAGGTCAATCACTTCCGCTATTTCACCAACGAACAGAGCGTGCGCTGGCTGCGTGCCGGCCTGACCCGCACCGACGGCGACAGCGGCGGCTTCCAGCCCATTGGACCCAAAGGCTATCTCGGCCCACGTTGTGCGGCGGCGGTCACGCGCAGTCGCGGCGGCAACAAGCCACGGCCGATTGCCGTCATGCTGCCCGGCACCATGGGCAGCGAGCTGAGGGCCGGCGACGACGCCGTCTGGCTGAACTACTGGGCGTTGCTCAAGGGCGGCCTGAAAAAGATCGCCATGGGCCGCGACGAGGTCACGCCGGTCGGGCTGGTCGACCAGTTCTATGGCCCGCTGGTCGAATTCCTGGCACGCAGTCATCAGGTTGAGATCTTCCCCTACGACTGGCGTTTCTCCGTCCGCAAGGCGGCGGCGAAACTGGCGGTCACGCTCGAACCGCTGGTCAGCCAGGCCGAACGTTCCGGCCAGCCGCTGCGCCTGGTCGCCCACTCGATGGGCGGCCTGGT
Source organism: Pseudomonadota bacterium (assembly GCA_018262245.1). Classification (GTDB taxonomy): domain Bacteria; phylum Pseudomonadota; class Gammaproteobacteria; order Burkholderiales; family Rhodocyclaceae; genus Azonexus. The sequence continues at coordinate 12,915 of JAGTRV010000073.1, forward strand.
CGTTCGCTCGATGATCGCCGACGGCGGGGCCGGCACGGCACTGTGGAAACGCATCATCCGCCTGCCCGGCAGCCGCTTCCTGATGCTCGGCACGCCCAACCTCGGCTCCTACGAAGCCGTGCGCTGGCTGACCGGTTTCAACCCGACCGAGGGCAAGCTGTCGTTGCTCGACATCACCCAAAGCACCGACCAGATCATCGGTCTGGTCGCCCGCTACCCTGGTCTGCTCGAACTGCTGCCTTTCGCCCCGGACGATCCGGATTTCGCCGACCAGTCGCGGTGGACAGCGCTACGCAAGGAACTCGGCGCCCGCTGGGACACCGCCGAAATCACGGACCTCCAGGAAGCGGCCACCACCTGGAATTTCCTCAAGGCGGCACCGCCTGATCCACAACACATGGTCTATGTCGCCGGCTGCCAGCCAGCTACGGTGATCGACTATCAGCTCAGCGCTGGCGACATCCCCTTCCGCCCCGATCTCAAGCGCCTTGAATTCATCGCCACCCGCGAGGGCGACGGCACGGTCGCCTGGGCCTCCGGCCGCCTGCCTGGCGTACCGGTCTGGTACGTCGATAACACGGCACACGACATGCTGTGTGCCCAGCCCAAGGCTTTCCCCGGCTATCTCGACATTCTGGTCAATGGCCAGACCAGCCTGCTGCCCAGCGCCCCCCCGGCCCGCAGCCGCGCGGCCGCCGGCGAAGAACGCTTCGTGCTGCCGCCGGCACCACCGGCCGATGGCATTCCGTCGCCCGACGACATGGCCGGCCTCGGCTTCTCCGGACAACTGCCCGAACTGGCCGAAGGCGAACGGCAATCGCCACCGATCGAGGTCAGCATCCGCCACGGCAATCTGACCTATGCCCGTCATCCGGTGCTTGTCGGCCACTATCAGGGGGATACAGTAATCAGTGCGGAAGCGGTGCTCGACCGCCAGCTCGGCAACCACCTGACCCGGCGGCTCGATCTCGGCATCTACCCCGGGCCGCTCGGCAGTCACACCGTTTTCCTCAACGATTCGCCAACGGCCAAGCCGATGGGCGCGCTCGTCGTCGGCCTCGGCCAGATTGGCGGGCTCAGCCCCGGCCTGCTCGAATCCTCGGTGCGCGACGCACTGCTCGATTTCGCGCTGAAGGTCGCCTACTGGCCCGATGCACGCTTTGGCGAAGAA
>JAGTRV010000074.1 GCA_018262245.1 Pseudomonadota bacterium
AGATAACTCAAAGCCCGGCAGGCGACGAACAAATGCCAACCGGAACCCTGCTTCCTTCAGACGCCAGGCAAGTGTCGTTGCAGTAAATCCCGTCGTATGGCGCATATAGTAATTTCCCTTCTCGATCGCCCGACGCAGACCGAAAAGCATATCGATCGGGGAAATGGGGCCGGCTGGAGAAATGTAAGCCGTATCATACAAACGATCTTGCGCCACCATCTCACAGACGGCCTGAATATCCGGAACACGAACAATTGCAACACCGCCCGGCATCAAAACCCTAAAAAATTCGGCGAGTGCCAACGGCACTTCATGGTCCTGCAAGTGCTCAATGTTGTGGCTTGAATAAACAAGCTTGACGGCACCAGACTCAACGGCACTCATATCAGTCATCGTGCCAATCAGATCGGGACGAACAGACGGATCAATGTCCAAGCGTAACTCAGCCCACTGACCAGCCGAAGCGAGCTCCGGAAAACTAGCCAGGGTCTGCGGGCCGCACCCGACATGCAGCACCTTTCCTGAGTCGAATGGCACCCCGCTTGCCGTCGCCCACCAGTCCAGCAACTGAGCGAGACTATCCGTAGCGAAAGTACACTCCCCGACCAGCGCCTCAGCCTGCTCCCGCTCGGCGTCGGGCAAACTGAGCAAAGGCCCGACCAAGGCCTTGGCCTCGTCATACCGTCCCTCACCAAACTCAAGCCGAGCCAGGCCCAAATATGCCTGATGCAGCGAGGGATTCAAGGCCAACGCATTTTCGTAGCACTCCTTCGCCGCTTCGCTCTGTCCCAATTGCGCCCGAAGGGTGCCCAGCGCCAACGGGTAGTTGGCAATTTTCGGCGCCAGCTCGATGGAACGCAATAACAAGGGCTCCGCATCCTCCAGCAAACCCGCATCCATGGCCAGTCGGCCGCACAGATACCAGGCATCGGCACACTCGGGGTCGGCCTCAAGCGCACTCTGATAACAAGCGTTGGCCTGATCTAGATTGCCGCGTTCATGAAACGAAATACCCGCCTTCAACATCACTGCGCTATCTGTCATTTCTCTCCCCCTGTTCACACCATACTCGCCACATTCCCCGTAGCGCATCCTCTATGCCTTTGGCAAAACCCACAGTATCCATCAACGGACTCGCCATCATGCGCTCGCGCAGCCGGTTTCGATGTCGCCGCAAGGCATCGCGGTCGGCTGCCAGGGCAACAGCCTTGGCAACGTATTCACTTTCACTATCAGCGACCAGATCCGCCAAGTCGACATATTTCAGAATATTCGATCCCGCCCGGGAATGCAGCGAATCCCCTCGCAACGTAACATAAGGAACGCCCATCCAGATTGAATCGAAGCCTGTAGTTCCACCGTTGAAGGGGAAGGGATCGAGACACAAATCAACCTGATTGTAGGTATCCAGGTACTCATGTGGCGGCTTTGATTCGAGAATCTCCAAGCGCTCCGCAGGCACTCCTTTTTCCTGAAAGCGTTTCCTCAACGCCCTCACCGTCTGCTCATCAGATCCGCCACGCCCGATCAATAACAGTCGGGAGTTGGGTACCTTCAGCAACAAATCACCCCACAAGTCCAAGGCCCGCATGCTCACTTTCGAAAAGCGATTCATGCAGGCAAAGGTGAAGATGTTGCTCTCGTCGCAGGGTAGCGTTTCTCGCACCGGCACGTCGGGAATGCCACTACGCACCCCGTAGCAGTCCTTCAGCGGCCACGGCATTTCCGTGCACCACCCCCCCTTGGCCAGGAAGTCGTCATTGGGCACGAGAATGTAGTCCATCGCCGACATGCCTGTGGTACCGGGATAGCCCAGCCACTCAACCTGAATCGGCGCCGGCTTTCTGGCAAAAACTCCCAAGCGATGGCCTGCTGTATAGCCATTCAAATCAATAAGGATATCGATCTCATCTGAACGGATCAGTTCTGCCGCTGCGTTGTCACCGAGCCCAAGAATCTTTCGCCAGTGCGTAGCGAATGGCCTGATCATCGCCGTAACCGAATCCTCGATTGACCAATTATCATAGACATAATGCTGGAACCGCTCTTTGTTCAGGAACCCGACAAAAGGCCCGATAAAAGCCCCGACCGCATGCCCCCGTAGGTCGGATGACACCCAGCCAATTTTCAAACTTCTCTCAACATCCTGATTACGATCGGCAAAAGAGTAGTTTCGCAACAATGGATGCCAGACTCGCTCATCCCCGTTTGCAGCAGCTACCAAAATATCCTTGACCGGCACCTCACTCGAAAAAAGCATGCCAAATAACAGGCCTGAATATGCCGCTGGAGACTCTGGGGCCTGAGCCAAGGCTCGCTGGAAGAGCTGAATCCCTTCATCATGAAAGCCAAGATCGATCTTCAGGCCACCAAGGTTGATCAGCGCGTTGACATGATGAGGGTCGATTTCAAGTATTTTCTTGGCCGCCGCCTCCGCCTTTTCCATTTCCCCCAGCTTGCTATAGGCAACGATCAGGATATTCCACCCAGTGGTACTGGTCGGCTCCCGCGCCACGGAAGCTTCGAGATTTTCTACTGCGATCTTCCAGTCCCCGCGCTGAGCAAACATCGCGCCCAGCATTTCATGAACCCAGGGTTCACTCGCCCCGACGCGCAAGGCATCTTCGAGAGCATCAATGGCGGCCAAGGCGTTTCCGGATTCAATCAATGCAGCAACCCGATTCACTGCGGCGACAACGTCGCTCGGCGCCTGCTGCAAGACCTCGGCCAAAATGTCGGCTGCCTTTCCCCAGTCGCGCAGAGCCAGGCTGAGATACGCCCGTGCCCGCGCTACGTGGATATCATCAGGCGCCAGTTGATAAGCGCGATCGACGAAGTCAGCGGCCTCCTCATATAATTCGCGATCGCGATAAATATCGCCCAGGGCGGCCAGCGCCTGCGCACTGTTTGGGGCCAGCCCCAGGCAAAGGTGCAGATCCGCCTCTGCCTGCGCGTCATGCCTCAACTGATACAGCACAAGGCCACGCAGCAGGTACAACTCCCCCACCGAAGGATAACGGGCAAGCAATCCGGATAGCAGTTCATTGGCCTTGAACAACTCACCGGACCCCACATAGCAGTTGGCCAAGCGACAAGCCAGCAGCAGATCATCCGGGGCAACCGCCAAGGCTCGTTGCAGATACGCTTGCGCCTCCAACCACGCACCGTCCCGGCGCAACACCTCGCCGAGCAAGGAGAGCGCCCCAATATTCCCGGGATCGTGGGCAACCGCTTCATTGAGGAAATCTCTGGCCGCGGGCAGATCCGGAATCGTCAAGGCCAGACGGCCCAGTTCGAGCCACGCGGCCGCATTACCGGGCGCATCCCCAACCAAGGCCTGCAACACGGCCGCCGACTCGCCATAACGCCCTTCGGCAAACAGGCGCCTCCCCTCATGAAGTCGCTCCTCAAGCCCCGCTGCAGACCCCATACCTCCTTGTACCTCGCCGCCCCCGCCTTGCTCAGAGTTCATAGGTCACGCTCTTCCCCTTCTGGAATACTGCCCATCGAAAATTTTTCAACCTCGGCCTAAAGTTCCTTCACCGGCTACCGTTATTTGATTCAAGGGCGATAAAAAGCCCGTTGAAACAAACCTGAAAGGCCCTCTCGGCTGATCAACATGTAGGCAAACAGACATTTTTTGGAGATTATCATGGCATCAGTCATCAATACCAACCTGGCATCCCTGAACGCCCAGCGTAACCTCACCACTTCCCAGAAGTCGCTGAACACCTCCCTGCAACGCCTGTCGTCCGGCTTGCGCGTCAATAGCGCCCGCGACGACGCGGCTGGCCTGGGTATCGCCACCAACATGTCCGCCCAAAGCCGCGGCATGACGGTCGCCACCCGCAATGCCAACGACGGCATCTCGCTTGCCCAGACGGCTGAAGGCGGCTTGGCCACCATCACCGACCACCTGCAGCGGATGCGTGAATTGGCCACCCAAGCGGCATCCGGTCAATACGATTCAGTCAACTTGGCAGCGCTGGACAAGGAATATCAGGCACTGCAGTCGGAAATCTCCCGTGTTGCCACCGCAACGACTTTCAACGGCAAGCAGATTCTGGGCTCCGACAGCACCATGTCCTTCCAGATTGGTGCCGGCACGGCCAGCGAAAACCAGATTGCCGTAACGACAGTCACCGCTTCGATGGCAACCGGTTTGTTCACCTCCACTGACATCACCACTGCCGCTGGCGCCAAGACCGTCATGGGAACCCTGGACACCGCGCTCAATACGGTAAACAGTGCTCGCGCTGGCCTCGGCGCCCTGCAGTCCCGCTTCGATGGCGTCGTCACCCAACTGGGCGCCCAGATCGAGAACACTGAAGCCGCCCGCAGCCGCATCATGGATACCGATTACGCTGCTGAAACCGCCAACTTGAGCCGCTCTCAGATCCTGCAACAAGCCGGTACTGCCATGCTGGCCCAAGCCAACAGCATCCCGCAAAACGTGCTGTCCCTGCTCAAGTAAGCTGAAGTGCGCTAGGGGGGAACCCCCCTGCCAGAACGGGCGCAGCAACGGTAACGTTGCTGCGCCCATTGCCCATCATGGCTACAGGAGTTTCTCATGAACCTACAACCAGTGAGCACCCTCGGTATCGCCGGCAGCGCTCCGCGCCCCGCTGTCACTGACACTCCGGCGCAAGGCGCCCCCTCGTCTTCAGCCATGGGACAAAATGCCCCAGCTTCCGAAACTACGCGCCAAAAACCAGGCAAGGAAGAGTTGGCCCAAATGACGAAAGCCGTCAATGACTTCGTCAAACCGCTCAATAGCGCCCTCCAGTTCAATATTGACGACTCGACGGGCCAGACAGTGGTCAAGGTCATCGACACCGATACCAAGGAAGTGATCAAACAGATTCCATCGGAAGACATGCTGGCCTTGGCCAAGGCGCTTGATCAAATTAAAGGTTTTCTGGTCAAACAAAAGGCGTAAACTGTTTAATCGTCGCGACACGAGCATTCGGCCAAGCATTGAAGGAGTAGACCCATGGCAACCATTACCTCACTAGGCGCTGGCTCGGGGCTCGACCTTGAGTCCCTAGTCACCAAGCTCATGTCGGTCGAAAAAGCGCCTCTCAACGCCCTCACGAAGAAAGAAAGCGCGGTTAACACCAAGATTTCTGCCTTCGGCACGCTGAAGAGCAAGCTGTCCGCACTGCAAACTGCCGCCCAGGCCTTGAAGGCCAACATAGGGCAAACAGCGCTCCAGAAATTCGCCACTTACAGTACGACCGTTGCTGATACCAGCATTGCCTCAGCCACTGCAGGGACAGGCGCCGTGGCCGGCACCTATACATTGAATGTCACCAAACTGGCCATTTCCGACCAGTTTGTCTCAAACACCGTAACGTCAGCCAGTGATCCAATTGGCACCGTGGGCGACACCCTGACGTTCGGTTTTGCGACACCCGATGCCAATGGCAACAGCCGTTCGAAGACAATTACGCTTGATAGCAGCAATAATTCACTCACCGGTCTGCGCAATTCCATCAATGGCGCAAACATGGGAATCACGGCGACCATCATCACTGGAAGCGCTGGCGCACAACTGGTCCTCACCGGCGAACAGGGTCTCGATAACAAGATCACACTAGGCGGCAATCTAGCCAGCCAGCTGACCCAGACGGCAACTGCCGACAGCGCCACCTTCACGGTGAACGGCATTGCCGCCACCAGCAATACGAATGCAGCCAGCAAGGTCATCGATGGCGTGACGCTCAATTTGACCAAAACCGGTTCGACGACGCTCACCGTCGCTGCGGAGTATTCAAGCAATCTGTCGACTGCGCTGAACAGCTTCATCAAGGCCTACAACGATGCCAACAGCACCATGGCCACCATGGGTGCTTACAACGCCACGACCAAGGTCGCCGGCACCCTGCAGGGCAACTCGCTCCTACAGGATGCGCGCCAGGAAACACGCAGCCTGGTCTTTGGCACCACTGTCGGCGGCACCTCTGCTTATCAGAGACTGTCTGATATCGGCGTATCCGTCGGCACCGATGGCTCTCTGTCTCTCGACACGACCAAGCTGAACAAGGCGCTTGCCACCGACACGGCGTCCGTGGCAACCTTGGTCGACAAGGTCGGCACTGCTTTCAATACAACGCTGGAGAAGGTAGTTGGAACATCGGGCAAAATAAAGGTTGCCACCGATAGTGCAAATTCGATGATCAAGGAATTGCAAAAGAGAGAAGATGCAGTGCAACTCCACCTTGATCAGATTGAAGCGCGTTATCGCAAACGGTTCACTGCTCTGGATACGCTGGTCGCCAAGCTCAATTCGACCAGCACCTACCTAACCACGCAACTGGCCAATCTGACCAGCAGCACATCCAGTAAGTAGCAAGGAGTCTTCATGTTCGGAACAAGACCTTCACCCGCGGCAGCCTATGCCCAAGTCAGCCTGGAGAGTGCTGTACGCAGCGCCGACCCGCATCGACTTGTGCTCCTGCTTTTCGAAGGCGCGGCCACAGCGATGTCGATGGCAAAGCTGCACATGCAAAACAACCAGATTGCGGAACGCGGCGCGAATATTTCGAAAGCCATTGACATCATTGCCAATGGCCTGAGGGCAAGTCTCAATATAGAGGAAGGTGGAGAATTAGCCGAGCGGCTGGCCGCCCTGTACGACTACATCGTGCAACGTCTTCTGTGGGCCAACATGAAAGTGGACGTCGTTGCGCTGGACGAATGTATGGGTCTTCTCGGCGAAATTCACTCGGCCTGGGCCGAAATTGCCCCAGGCAAAGAGTCTGCTGCGTGACCAATGACGCTTGAAAACCATTACCGTCAGCTACTACTGATAAGTCAGGACATGCTCGCGGCGGGCCAAGCCCAAGAATGGGAGAAGCTGGTCAGCCTCGAAGCCGACCGAAGCTTGTTGTTGGAAAAATCGCCGGCACCGACCGCGGCAAAGGGCGAAAACCCTCAAGCGGCGGTGGCGTTGATTCATCAGATACAAGCAATCGATGCACAATTGCAGGAAATTGTTGCGACATGGCTTGAGCACGCCCGGATTCTGTTGCGTATCAAGCCAGTTTCACCTCTTTAAGCAGAGACTCAGTTGCTCCCCGCCGACGTCGCCAGCAGCTTGCGGCTGAACCTACCCAATCAGCACGCCTTAAGCAACGAGCAAACACAACCGGTAGCGGCAACGCAGAAGATTAGCGATGTACTCAGTGACCTTGTACCCGGCCAGCGGGTTCTGGCCGAGATACAAGCCTTACTGCCGAATGGTACTTATCGCGCCGTAGTTGCCCAGCGCAACGTTACTCTGGCCCTGCCTTTTTCCGCCAAGCCAGGCGACAGCCTCGAACTTGAGGTAGTCGAGAAGGAAGGCAACGTTACGCTGGCCCTTGTCGCGAATCGTGGTGGTGGTGCAACAGCGGCAAACGAGTCCGTATCGACCAGTTTAAGCAATACAGGCAAGCTCATTGGCGACCTGATGAGCCAAGTAAACGAGCGGGGAGGAAGAGCCCCGGCAGCGGCACTCAACAGCAGCCAGCCCCTGCTCGAAACCATTCCCAAAAACGCCGCAGACCTGGTTCCTCTGCTAAAACAGGCGCTCAGTGAGAGCGGCATGTTTTATGAAGCACATCAGGCGCGTTGGGTGGCAGGTGAAATCCCTACTGAAGCACTCAAGCTAGAACCGCAGGGAAAATACCCTGCCTCTCTGATCTCTGATCAAAACGCCTCGAAAATCGCGAATCCCGGCAATCCAGAACAAGCAATTACAGCCTCCTCCATGAAAGAGTCGGCAGTCGGCAGCCCCGTTCCGCGCGACTTGATGCCGATTGTGCAGCAACAACTCGACGGGTTGGCAAACCAGAACTTTGCTTGGCAAGGCCAGATCTGGCCCGGGCAACAAATGCGCTGGGAAATTGGCGAGAACACGGATGACTCGCGCTCGTCGAATACGGAAGAGATTCAGCGCTGGAAAACACGCTTGAAACTGTCCCTCCCGTTGCTGGGCGATATCGACGTAGCCCTTAACCTGAAGACCGGCGGCGAGGTCAGTATTGCAGTCACCGCCGGCTCAGAAAGCAGCGAGGCCCGCCTGCGTGACGGGGCCTTGCAGTTGCGCGAGCAATTTGAAGCGGCTGGATTGAATTTAACTGAGCTACAGGTCCTGCATGGCGAAACTGCCGAGTGACCCGACGCGCGAGGCAATTGCCCTCGCCTACAGCCAGACCGATGCAGCGCCGCGCGTGGTGGCCAAAGGCAAGGGGCTGATCGCCGAGCAGATTATTGCCCGAGCCAAGGAACATGGCGTTTACGTGCACGAGTCACCAGAACTCGTTGCCCTGCTCACCCAGGTAGACCTCGACGAGCACATTCCTCCGCAGCTTTATATCGCAATTGCCGAGTTGCTGGCCTGGCTCTACCGCATCGAACATGGCGGCACCGCAACATAACCACCGCACTAAGCTTCTTCTGGCCACAGTAGCCCCCCCAATGGATTACCATGATCGTGTTCGCATATCGATAGCACCGAATGTCCTCCACCCAAGAAGATCAGCCTAACCCGGATTTCGAGATTGACCATCCGGAAGCATATTCCCAATATTTCCTGACCGCCCCGAGGGAGATTTCTTTCTATCTCAATCTTCTGGTCAAACGCGGCAGCCTGCTTACGGCGCATATCGACGACGGAAAAGCGTTCTTCCTGACGACCATGACTGCAGTCGATGATGAGAAACAGGCTATTTTTCTGGACTCAGCGCAAGCGGATGAACTCAACACTGCTGCCAAAAATGCTCACCGTATCACCCTGACCGCAAAACTTGACCGCGTCAAGATTCAACTCCGCCTCCCACCCCTGAGGCACCAGCTCGTTGATGGACAAAAAATGCTGGCTGCGGTCTTCCCTCAGGCAATCCTGCGCATTCAGCGACGGGAGTTTTTCCGTTTAGAGTCGTCATCAACCCATCCTATCCTTTGTCGGATTGCCATGGAGGCCCCGGAAGGCACACTGAAGACATTTGAATGGAATGTGGCCGACATCAGCGGCGGCGGGCTCAGCCTGAATGCCCCAACCAGCCTGATTAACGACTGCCAACGCGATGCCCTGTTCAAGAACAGTCGGCTGGATATTCCCGGCGAGGGCGTCTTGCTGGTCAATCTGCGGGTCCGGAAAACATCGGAGTTTTCTGCCGAAAACGGCCAACATTATCTGCGGGTTGGCTGTGAATTCGTAGAACTACCGGGTTCCCGGCTGGCAATGATCGAACGCTACATCGCCCGCATCGAACGCGAGCGCAAGGCCCGCGACTCTGGACTAGCGAATTAAATCTGCATATTCATCACGTCCTGATAGGCCGTGACGAGTTTGTTGCGCACCTGAACCATCTCCTGGAAGGACACGCTTGCTGTCTGCAAAGCAATCATGACCTCATGGAGGTTCTGGTTGGTATCACCGGCGGCAAGTTTTTCCGCCATTTGGTCCGCTTGCTGCTGGGTTTGATTCACTTTGTCGATGGAGCCCTGCAGAATCTGGGCGAAGTCGGCGCCACCCGCTGCTGACGCACTAGTGTCCGCCGCCTTACCGGTAGCCTGCGTTGCGGTTGTTCGCAGCGCGCTCAACATTTGCTCAATTCCTAGCGTATCCATTTTCAGCTCCTTAAACCTCGGGGTTTATCAAGCAATTCTCAGGCCAGAATCAATCCTGAAAATGCCCCTCATCCCGATATTGCTGCAACTTGTAGCGCAAGGTCCGCTCTGAAATACCCAAGCGCTCAATGGCCTTCTTGCGGGAACCTCCAACTTCGGCCAGGGTGCGCAGGATATGTTCACGCTCCAAGTCTTTCATATTATCGACCTTTTTGTCCGTGTCCGTCAGCCCTGAATGCTCCACAGGCGTAGGCGCAGCCGCTGGCTGCACTACCGTCGTTTCGCCAGACGATCGAGGTGCAAGATTCAGAACCTCCGGGCCGATCGTGCTCCCCGTCGCCATGATCAAGGCCCGCTGTATCACATTCTCCAGTTCGCGCACGTTTCCGGGCCAGGAATGCTCCCTTAGCGCAGCCTCAGCCGCCGACGACAAAGACATGCCGGTTCGCCCAAAACGCCCGCCATGTTCGACGACAAAATGCCGGGCAATCGGCACGATATCCCCACGGCGCTGCCGCAAGGAGGGGATGCCAACCGGGAATACATTAAGACGGTAATACAAATCCTCTCGGAAAACGCCCTTGGCCACGGCTTCGGCCATATCGCGGTTCGAGGTGGCGATGATCCGGATATTCAGCGCGACCGGCTTCTTACCACCGACCCGCTCCACCTCGCGCTCCTGCAGAACGCGCAGCAGCTTGGCCTGAAGCCCCATCGGCATTTCGGTCACTTCATCAAGCAGCAAAGTGCCATCCTGGGCCTGCTCGAACTTGCCGGCCTGTGCTTGCTGGGCACCGGTAAACGCCCCCTTTTCGTAGCCGAACAAGGTTGCTTCAAGCAGGCTATCCGGAATCGCCGCGCAGTTGATGGCAACAAAAGGACCATTCTTACGGGCCGATTGACGATGAATGAAGCGAGCGACCACTTCCTTGCCAACGCCCGATTCTCCAGTCAGCAACACCGTAGCGTCGGTCTGCGCCACCCGCTGGGCAACGGCAAACAACTCCCTACTGGCCGGATCGATCGCCACCACGCCACTGCCATCATCAGAGGCTGGCAATTCGTATTTGTTGATATGGGCGAGCAATGCTTGGGGCTCGAAAGGCTTGAGCAAAAAGTCGCACGCGCCAGAGCGCATGGCATCAACGGCCTTATCCACTTCGGCGTAGGCCGTCATCAACACCACCGGCAAATGCGGCAGACGGGCGCGGATTTCCTTGAGCAAGGTGATGCCGTCCATCGGCATCATCCGAACATCGCTGACGACAATGGAAAAGGCCTGCTCCTCCAGGACCTTGAGTGCCGCCTCGCCACCATCGACGGCAACACAAGGACGCCCAGCCAGTTCCAGCGTGTCGGCGATCGCCTCGCGCAAACTGGGATCATCTTCGACCACAAGAATCGGCAAATTGTGTTCAGCCATTATTTTCTATTCCACCTTCCACCGCTACGGGCAAGGTCATAACGAACTCGGCGCCCGCACCTGGCTCGGAAAAAAGTTCTATGGCACCACCATGCGCACGTGCCACACCGAGCGCAATGGCCAATCCAAGACCAGTACCCTGCCCCTTGGTCGTAAAAAACGGCTCAAAAATGCGCGCCTGCGTTTCACGAGAGATTCCTGGACCGCTGTCACGTACGCCGACGGCAATCAAATCGCCGCGTCGGTTGCCGGTCAGGCAAATTTTGCCGCCTGCCGGCGTTGCCTGCATGGCGTTCTCCAGAAGATTGACCAGCGCCCCAAACAAGGCCTTGCGACTACCGACGATGATCGCCCCTGCACTTTCGTCCACCACAGCAAATTCCAGCCCATGCTCGCGCATCAGTGGCTCCACAGTTTGCGCCGCCTCCGCCAGCAAGTCGCCGGCGTCGATTACATCGCGCCCGATACTTTCGCCGCGGGCAAACAGCAAGACATCCTGAATCAGCCGTTCAAGGCGGCGCAACTGGCCACTGGCCTTTTCTGAAAACCGGGCGCGCGCCTCATCAGCGACACCCGGCTGGCCGAGATTCGAGGTATAGAGAAGCGCTGCTGCGAGCGGCGTTCGCAACTGATGCGCCAGCGAGGCAGCCATCTCCCCCATTGCTGCCAAGCGCTGGTTACGTTCAAGTTCCGTTTTCATCCGGTGCGCGGCCGTCACATCATGGATCAGCAAAATTTTACCGCCAGCCGATGGCAGCGCACTTTCGGCAATAGACACCCGGCCACCACCAATCAGCCATTCCCCCACGGTCAGCGTTGGCTCAAGGTGGGCGCGCGCGACATCGCCCCAGTGCTGGCCAACCATGTCCGCACCGAAGATTGCCATCGCAGCAGGATTGACTGCAGCGACCACCGCCGCGGCATCAAGCAGCACCACCCCGGCCGGCAAGGCGTCGAGCAAGGATGACAAACGCTCGGAAAGCGCCTCTTTTTCCTGATATTGGCGCCGCAATTCGCCGTTGGCTACCGCCAACTCCTCAGTCAAAGAGCTCACCCGGGTCTGCAACGCCTCATATGCCTGCGTCAACTCGGCCGAAACCTGGTTGAACATGGCAAACGCCCGCTGCAATTCGGCGGTTTTGGTGTCGGAATCTGGCGTCACGGGTTTGGCCTGTACGGCTAACATCGAAAAAGATAGGGGGAATTCAGCGCCGGTAATAGTAGAATATTTCTAGGAAAATTTGGCTTCTCAATTGATTCTTCTTCTGTTTACCGTAATTCGACCGAGCATTAATGGCAGCAACGACTGAGACGACAGCAGGGACCGCACCGGAACAAAACCCGGTGGACCGTCTGCGCGAGGCATTCAACCGGCTCGGCAGTCAGCAGAAGATCGTCTTCATGGTCGCCATTGCCGCCCTCATCGCAATTATTGTGGGGGCAATCCTGTGGAGCCGGCAGCCTGACTGGAAGGTGCTTTTTTCGAATCTGACGGAAAAAGACGGGGGTTCCATTGCGGCCATTCTCGAGCAGCAAAACATCCCTCACCGCTACAGTAACAGCGGTGCCTTGCTTGTACCATCTGACCGCGTCCATGAAGTTCGCCTGAAGCTTGCTTCACAAGGCCTGCCACGCGGTGGCATGGTCGGTTTCGAATTGATGGAAAACCAGAAATTCGGGGTTAGCCAGTTTGCCGAACAGGTGAACTACCAACGCGGTCTAGAGGGCGAACTGGCCAGAACAATCCAGTCGATCGGCTCAGTGCAATCCGCCCGCGTTCATCTGGCCATTCCCAAACCATCAGTCTTCGTCCGCGAAGAGCAAAAACCGACGGCATCCGTGATGCTCAACCTCTATCCGGGCCGTACGCTCGATGGTGGTCAGATTGCCGGCATTACGCATCTGGTGTCATCGAGCGTCCCCCAACTGCCGGCATCGAATGTGACGGTGCTCGACCAGAGTGGCGCCTTGCTGTCACAACTGAAGAGCAAGCTGACCGAAGCGGGCCTGGACCCGACGCAGATCAAATATGTTCACGACGTAGAAAACAGCATTATCAAGCGCATTGATGAAATCCTCAGCCCGCTGCTGGGCGCCGACAATTTCAAGGTGCAGGTTGCTGCTGATATCGACTTTTCGCAAACCGAGCAAACCGCCGAAAGCTACCGTCCAAACAACACGCCGGAAAGCACCAGCATCCGCAGCCAGCAAAACAACGAAACTGCCAACGTCAATCAGGCTGCCGGCGGCGTACCGGGCGCGCTAACTAACCAGCCACCGGTGCCGGCCACAGCGCCACTGACCCAGCCGGCGACCGGGACAACGCCAGGACAGCCGGCAAAGCCAGGAGAGCCCCAGGGCAAAATTGACGCTGCGGGGGTCACCGCACCGCTCAACGCGGCGGGGCAACCGATCAGCACCAGCAAAAATGCCACGATCAACTATGAACTGGACAAGACCATCCGCCATACCAGGCAGGGGATGGGTAACATCCGGCGCCTTTCGGCTGCCGTGGTCGTCAACCATCGCAAGGACGTCGACAAGACAGGCAAACCGCTCACCAAGGCGATTCCCGACGCGGAGATGAAGCAAATCAATGAACTGGTTCGCGAAGCGATGGGGTTCACCAAGGAACGAGGGGATACGCTATCGGTGGCCAATGCCCCCTTTACCGCCATTGACAAGAGCGAAAACGAGTTGCCGATCTGGAAAGACCCGGAGAACGTCTCTTATATCAAGGATATTCTCAAGTATCTGCTGATCGCGGCCATCATTGCCTTCCTCTACATCAAGCTTATCCAGCCCTCGTTGAAAACGATGTTCCCGGCACGCCATGAAGGCGAGAAACATGCTGGAGATGGAACCGGCCCAGGCGGCATATTCGGAGGAATAACCGGTAGCGCGGAAGAGGCTGGCGAAGATGGTTCAACCCAGGTGACTATCGACAACTACGCCATCAAGATTCAGAAGG
>JAGTRV010000209.1 GCA_018262245.1 Pseudomonadota bacterium
ACCGCGAAACCATCGAGGAAGAGCTCGGCCGCCCGTTCAAGATGAACGACCTGGAAGTCGACCTGAGTTCCTTCGCCGGCCAGATCGAAAGCGGTGACAACAGCATCCGCTTCTATTTCATGAAAAAGATGTAAGCGCGGCCCGAGCGCAGCGCCGGCCAGCCAATACCCAAAATCGAGGAGACAAGAGAATGTCCGAAACCCAAGTACTGAAGCCGCTCAAGACGTGGAGCCATCTCGCCGCCCGCCGTCGCAAGCCGAGCGAATACGAGATCGTCAGCGCCAACCTGCATTACAACGACAAGCGCCCCGACTCGCCGTACGAACTCGACCCCAACATGTTCATGAACCAGTGGTACAAGAAGAACACCTTCGGTACCGCGCTCAAGCATCCCGACTGGAATGCCTTCCGCGACCCGGAAGAAGTGGTCTATCGCACCTACAACATGATGCAGGACGGTCAGGAAACCTACGTTTTCGGCCTGTTCGACCAGTTCAACCAGCGTGAGCACGACGTTGCCCTCGATCCGCGCTGGGCCGGCACGCTGGCTCGTTTCTACACGCCGTCGCGCTACCTGTTCCATACCGTGCAGATGGCTTCGGCCTATGTCGGCCAGGTTTCGCCGGCCAGCACGATCACCAACTGCAACTACTTCCAGATGGCCGACAGCTTCCGCTGGCTGAGCCACACCGCCTACCGCACCAAGGAGCTGTCGCAGGTCTTCACCGACAAGGGCTTCGGCACCGACGAACGCACCTACTGGGAAAACGATCCGGTCTGGCAGGGCTTCCGCGAACTGATGGAAAAGACGCTGACCGTCTGGGATTGGGGCGAAGCGATTGTCGTGCTTAATCTGGTCGCCAAGCCGGCCATCGACGAAGCCGTCTTGCGCAAGCTGGGCGAGTCGGCCCGCCACAACGGCGACACGCTGCTCGGTCTGGTGACCGATGCGCAGCTGATCGACGCTTCCCGTCATCGCCGCTGGATTTCCGCGCTGGTCAAGATGGCGCTGGAAACCCCGGGCAACCTGGAACTGATCCAGGGCTGGATCGCCAAGTGGGAACCGCTGGCCGACAAGGCCATCGAGGCCTACTGCGCCCCCTTGCCGGATGTGGCCGGCGGTGCCGAGTCAGCCAAGGCGGCAACGCGCGACTTCCGCCGTTCGCTCGGCCTGTAATCCACAGGTCGCTTGCAGCCGGAGCGGTGCCCGCGGGGGCCGCTCCGGCCTGACCTTCGACTTTGAGCTGCCATGACCGAAGCCACGATTTTCAACGAGAAAGACGGTTCGTCCTGCCTGCAGGCCGAGGGCGACACCATCCTGCGTGCCGCCTTGCGGGCGGGGCAGGGCTATTCCTACGAATGCAACTCCGGCGGCTGCGGCGGCTGCAAGTTCGAACTCGTCAGCGGCGAGATCGAGACCTTGTGGGCCGATGCGCCGGGCTTGACCGACCGTGACCGCAAGCGCGGTCGACATCTGGCCTGTCAGTGTCGGGCCTGTGGCCCGGTCACGATCAAGGCGGCCAGCGCGGCGGAATACCAGCCGAAGATTCCGCCCCGGCGCCAGCGCGCCCATTTGCTCGCGACGCGGGATATTACCCACGATATCCGCGAGTTCCGCTTCCTGGCTGAACAGGCGGCGGATTTCCTGCCTGGCCAGTTCGCCATGCTCGATCTGCCCGGCATCGAGAGCTCGCGGGCCTATTCGATGGCCAATACCGGCAACGGGCAGCGCGAATGGCACTTCCAGATTCGCCGTGTCCAGCACGGCCACGGCACCCACGTGTTGTTCGACAAACTGGCGGTGGGCGATGAAATCGGCCTCGATGGGCCGTATGGCGTGGCCTACCTGCGGAGCGCCGCGCCGCGCGATCTTGTCTGCGTGGCTGGCGGTTCCGGGCTGGCGCCGATGGTTTCGATTGCCCGCGGGGCTGTCGAGTCCGGCCTGCTGGCCGACCGCAAGCTCTACTTTTTCTACGGGGCGCGGACGCCGCGCGATGTCTGCGGCGAATCCTTACTCCGCACGCTGCCGGGCTTTGGCGACCGGATCATCTACATCCCGGTCGTTTCACTGCCCGGCGACGACGGCGAATGGTCGGGCGAAACCGGCTACGTGCACGACACCGTGGCCCGCGCGCTGCCGGATGCGCTGGCCAGCTACGAGTTCTATTTCGCCGGCCCGCCGCCGATGACCCAGGCGCTGCAGGAACTGCTGATGGTCGGCCACAAGGTGCCTTTCGAACAGATTCATTTCGACCGCTTTTTTTAATGGTTCACGGCAAAGGGCACGGGGATTCATCGTGTCCGCAATTTCAACAACAAAGGAGATGATGGGGATGACGACAAGAAAAATCATGGCCTCGGTGCTGGTTTCCGGACTGGCCGGCTTGAGCAGCCTGGCTCAGGCGACCGATGTGTTCCGCCTGGAAGGTTACGGCGCGGTATCGCGCGGCATGGGCGGCACGGCGGTCGCCCACGATGTCGGCCCGGCCGGCATGATGACCAATCCGGCCACGCTGTCACTGATGCAGGAAGGCGACCAGGTCATGGGCGGGCTGGATCTGGTGACGACCGACATCGAGGTCAGGAACAAGAACACCGGCGAGCGCGTTTCGTCGGGCGAACATGCCAGTAACCGGGGGCCGTATGCTGCGCCGGAGCTGGCCTATACCAAGCGCTTCGGCGACTGGGCGCTGGGCGTCGGGGCCTTTGCCCAGGGCGGCCTCGGCACCGAATACGGTACCGGCAGCTTCCTGTCGAGAGCGGTCGGTGGACTCAACACCGGCCTCGATAATTCCAGCCGCCTGCTGGTCCTGAACATTCCCTTCGCCGCGAGTTTCAAGGTCAGCGAAAAACTGGCCGTCGGCGGCAGCTTCGATGCGATGTGGCAGGGCCTGAACCTGAACCTGCTGCTCGGCGCCGATCAGGTCGGCAGCCTGCTGAGCTCCGGCCGGGCGACCGGTACCCTGGTGCCGGTTCTGGGTGGCCTGCCTGATCTGCGTGGTGCTCACTTCAGCCTGACCAAGAACCAGCCGCTGGGCAGTGGCGTCGATGCCTGGGGCTATAGCGGCAAGCTGGGCATGATCTACAAGGCAACCCCGGAGACGACACTGGGCGCCTCCTATACCTTCAAGAGCCAGATGGACGACATGGAGGGCGGCGCCACCCTGACGGCGGTGGACGGCATTGCCGGCCAGATTCCGCTGAAGGGCAAGATCAAGATCCAGGATTTCCAGATGCCGGCCCATCTCGATCTCGGCTTCAACCAGCGCCTGTCGGCACAATGGACGGTCGCGGTCGATGTCTCGCAGGTCTTCTGGAAGGATGTGATGAAGGACATCAAGGTGGCCTTCGTGGCTGACCCGAGCGCGGCCGTGCCGACCGGCGGCACGCTCAATATCCTGCTGCCGCAGGACTACAAGGATCAGACCATCCTGTCCCTGGGCACGGCCTACGACCTGAGCGATCAGCTGACGCTGCGCGGCGGTCTGCGTTTCGCGACCCAGGCCTTGCGCTCCTCGACGCTGTTTGCGGTGATCCCGGCCACCCCGAGAACGCATTTGTCGGCCGGCCTGACCTACGCCCTGTCGAAGCAGAGCAAGATCGATTTCGCCTACTCCCACGCCCTCAAGGAAACGATGGATAACAGCAGCCTGCCGAACACCTCCGATCCGATTCAGGTCAAGCACGCCCAGAACAACGCGACCATCAATTTCCGCTATAACTTTTGATCCGCTTTAACCCCCCCTCCTCCTTGGGTTGGGCGAGTTCGCACTCGCCCTTTTTTGCTTGCGGGACAGGGCAGGGCAGGCCTTGCAGAAGCGCTTTTTGCTCGTATAGTCGAAGGATGGTTTCCGCGAACCGGAGCCGGGTGACGTGATGCGTCCCCCGGCTCGGTTCGCCTTGGGGAACGATCATGACTTCGGAAAACGCAATGCCCAACAAGGAAATGCAAGCCTCCGTCAAAGGAGTGACACTGGTGCCTGACGACGCCACGGAGGTTCGTCGGCAGAAACTGGCGCGCATCATTCTCGATGCGATGTACCAGTTCCTCGGCCTGCTCGATGTCGACGGCACGGTGCTCGAGATCAACCGGGCCGCGCTGGAAGGGGCCGGTATCTGCCTCGATGAGGTGATCGGCAAGCCGTTCTGGGAGGCCCGCTGGTGGGCCATCTCCGAAGAGGCCCGCAATCGCGTGCGGAGCATGGTCGAGCAGGCCAGGAATGGCGAATTCGTCCGTTGCGACATCGAGATTTTTGGCGATTTGCAGGGCAAGAAAAGCATCTTCGTGGACTTTTCCCTGACGCCGATCCGCGACGATGCCGGGCGGGTCGCCTTTTTGCTGCCCGAAGGGCGGAACATCACCGAAAAGATCGCCATCGAGGCCGAACTGACGCGCAAGAACGGCGAACTGCAGCTGGCGCTGGAGAAGCTGCGGGAAATCGATGGCTTCAAGACCAAGTTCTTCGCCAACGTCAGCCACGAACTGCGAACGCCGCTGGCGCTGATCCTCGGACCGGTCGATCAAATGCTGCGCGAGTCCGAGCAACTGGGGGAGCGGGAACGCTTCCGGCTGACCACGATCAAGCGCAACGCCCAATCCCTGCACCAGCAGGTGAATGACTTGCTCGATCTGGCCCGTATCGATGCCCAGCAAATGCCGCTGGCCTACGTCTGCGTCAATGTCGTCGCCCTGCTCCGGGAGGTCGCGGCCGGGTTTGCCGCAGCGGCCGAAGAGCGGGCCATTTCGCTGATTATCGAGGGGGCGGACGAGCTTCAGGCCGACGTCGACCGGGCCAAGTTCGCCCGGGTGCTGGCCAACCTGCTGTCCAATGCCTTCAAGTTCACCCCGGCCGGCGGGCGCATCTGCTGTTCGATCAGCCGCGTCGCCAACGACCGCTTCCTGCTCAGCGTGCAGGACAACGGGCCCGGCGTGCCGCCGCCGATGAAGCAGCAAATCTTCGATCGCTTCGCGCAGGGGCAGGGCGGCCTCTCCGGCATCGGCAGCGGGCTTGGCCTGAATATCGTCAAGGAATTCGTCGAGCTGCATTTCGGCACGGTGGTCGTTCTCGATGCACCGGGCGGCGGGGCGATCTTCCAGGTCGAGATGCCGAAGCGGGCGCCCAACGGCGTCTTCGTGCGCGAAAGCGGCGAGGGCATCGGCCTGGTCACGCCGCAGGATATCGATTTCCTCGAGCCGTCGAGCCACCCGGCCAGCGCCTACAAGTCAGGCACGCCACGCATCCTGGTCGTCGAGGACAACCCCGATCTGCGCCATTTCCTGTACGACGTGCTGATCGACGATTACAACGTGACGCTGGCCGCCAACGGCGCCCTCGCCCTGACCTCGGCACTGGAAGATCCGCCGGATCTGGTGATCACCGATCTGATGATGCCGCATTTCGATGGCGAGCAATTTGTCCGCGAACTGCGAAACAGCGGCTGCTTCCCGAATCTGCCGGTCCTCGTGCTG
>JAGTRV010000210.1 GCA_018262245.1 Pseudomonadota bacterium
TTTTTATGGCAAAAATACCCCATGGTCATTTACGACATAAAAAACTCCCGAAGAATCAGATACTCCGACCCAGAGGGGGACAAGCTGGAGCGGACAAGAACAAATCGATCCGCACGCCATGCCAATGATTCGAAGGATGCAAATTGCTGGTTTTCCAACAATCCGGCACTCGCCGGAATTTTGCGAACCAGCGTCACGTGGGGCACGAAGCCCTGCTGCTCGGCATCGACCGTGAAACCGGCATTCGCCAATGCGTTGCGCAAGCAACTTACAAGCTCGCCAAGCGACGCAACCGGAGCCTGGGACCCGGCCCACAACAGATGGTTGTGGCGCCAGAAACCCAGCCGGTCGAGGCTCATGGTAAATGATTGCCCCTGAACGCCATCGGCCACGGCACAAAGCTCAGGCAGACGCGATTCGGGCACCTCGCCAAGGAAAGCCAGTGTCAGATGGATGGTTTCGCGGCGTGTGGCCCGCCCACCAAAGCGGGCCACCGCCTTGCCCGCCATATCCGCGAGGCGGTCGGCCACCTCGGCCGACGGCCACAGGGCGAAGAACACTCTGGCTGTTGCCGGCCTGTCAGCGGGTTCAACTCGGCCTTCAGCCGACACGTTCCACCAGCGCCACAGCCTGCGCTTCGATCGCTTCCTCACGCCCCAGATAACCCAGGCGTTCGTTGGTCTTGCCCTTGATATTCACGCAGTCGGACGAAATCCCGAGATCGGCCGCGACATTGGCCACCATCGCCGCGGCGTGCGGGGCCAGCTTCGGTTGCTGGGCGATCAGCGTCGCATCGACATTGACCGGCCGCCAGCCACGTTCGGCTAACAGGGCAACGGCGGCGCGCAACAGTACGCGGCTGTCGGCGCCCTTGTAGCGTGGATCGGTATCCGGAAAATGCCGGCCGATGTCGCCCAGCGCAACAGCGCCGAGCAGCGCATCGGTTATTGCATGCAACAACGCATCGGCATCGGAATGACCGAGCAACCCGGTCGGATGCGGAATCTCGACGCCGCCGAGGATCAACTTGCGGCCATCGACCAGCTTGTGCACATCGTAGCCCTGCCCGACGCGGAAACTCATTTACGTGCCCTCAGTATCATCGCAGCCAGCGAGAGATCGGCCGGATAAGTAACTTTCAGATTGGTCGAATCGCCGCGCACCAGCTTGGGTTTCAACCCCACCGCCTCGATGGCGCCAGCTTCGTCGGTCACGTCACGACATTTTTCCAGTGCTTCACCGAGCAAGCCATAGCGGAACATTTGCGGCGTTTGCGCCTGCCACAGACCATCGCGGGGTTCGGTGGCACCGACACGCTGTTCGGCATCGGCCCGCTTCAAGGTGTCGGCGACAGGCACAGCCAGGATGCCGCCGACCGGATCGCTGGCCAGTTCGGCAAACAGCGCATCGAGCATGGCCGCCGAGAGACAGGGTCGCGCTGCATCGTGCACCAGCACCCAGTCATCGTCGGCGGCGACCATGGCTGCCGCCCTCAAACCGTTGCTCACACTTTCTGCTCGTGTCGCCCCGCCACAGCGCACCGTCTCGAGTTTGGAACCGAGTTCACTCCAGTCGTAGCGCGGCCACCACGGGTCATCCGGAGCAAGTACCACCCAGACCCGTTCAATGTCCGGGCAGGCAGTCAGGGCGGCCAAGGTGTGAAAAATCAGGGGGCGGCCAAGGAGGTCCAGGTACTGCTTTGGCTTCTCGGCGCCGAAGCGGGAACCGCTGCCGGCAGCGGGAACGATTGCGTAATGACGTGGCATGGCTTAATTTTACTGAATAACGATCAGAAAAGAGGAATCGCATGAGTTTCGTCGTTCCCGAACTGGCTGCTCCCGTCGAGGCTTTTTCAACGGCGCTCGGTATCGGTCTGCTGATCGGCATGGAGCGCGAACGCCGTCCTGAAGCCTCGGCCGGCCTGAGAACCTTCGCGCTGGTCGCCATGCTGGGCTGCCTCTTTGCCCTGCTTGGCGACAAAACCGGTGGCCCCTGGCTGCTGGTTGCCGGCCTGCTGGTCATTTCCGGCAGCATGATCGCCTCGAATTTTTCGGCCCAGCAGGAAGAGCAATATCGGGGCTTTACCTCGGAAGCGGCGATCATCGTCACCTATGCGCTGGGCGCCGCCGTCTGGTTCGGCTATTCGACGCTGGCCGTCATGCTCGCCATCACGACCACCGTGCTCCTCTATTTCAAGGCCGAACTCCGGCAATTCAGCGAACGCACGACACCGAAGGACATCAACTCGATTCTGCAGTTTGCCGTGTTGTCGCTGGTCATCCTGCCCATCCTGCCGAGCGAGGATTTCGGTCCTTACAACGCGATCAACCCACGCCAGGTCTGGTACATGGTCGTGCTGATCTCCGGGCTGGCGCTGGCCGGCTATCTCGCCTTGCGCATCATCGGCGCCCGCCACGGCGCGGCATTGCTCGGCATTTTCGGCGGCCTGGCGTCGTCGACCGCAACGACCATGATGTTCTCGCGTCACGCCCGCGACCATGTTCATCTGGTCCATATGTCCGCTATCGTGATCCTGATCGCCAACGTGATGGTCATGATCCGCCTTTGGCTGGTTGCCGGTGTGGTCGCCCCCGGGCTGGCCACGCCGATCGCCATCGTCTTCACCTGCGGCATCGTTCCCGGCGTGGCCATGTCGCTCTACGGCTGGAGGATCTTGAGCGCGGCCGGCGAACTGCCGATGCCCGAGGTCAAGAACCCGACGGAGCTGAGGACAGCCCTGTCCTTCGGCCTGCTTTACGCCGTGGTGCTGCTCGCCTCCGCCTGGTTGCAGGATATTGCCGGCAGCAGCGGCCTGTATATCGTCGCCCTGGTTTCCGGCCTGACCGATGCCGACGCCAGCGTGCTGTCCACCCTGCGCATGTTCAATCTGGAAAAAGTCGCCAGTGGCGATGCCGTGATCGCCGTCACGCTGGCGCTGATGGCCAACCTGATCTTCAAGATCAGCCTGGTCATCAGCATCGGAGGCGGCAAGCTGGCCCGCCATGCCCTTCCCGGCCTGCTCGCCATCGGTAGCGGCATGGCCGTCGGTTTGATGCTCGTTTAAGGAGCTGACCATGATCAATACCCGCCCCCCAGCCGTCGCCGGCACCTTCTACCCCGGCGATCCCGAGACGCTATCCACCACCGTCGATCGCTTTCTGGCCGACGCCAGCCCCCAGTCCGGTCAGCAGCCCAAGGCCCTGATCGTTCCACATGCCGGTTATATCTACTCCGGTTCCACTGCCGCAAACGCCTACGCCACGCTGAAACCATGGGCGAAAACCATCCGGCGCGTCATTCTGCTCGGCCCGACGCATCGCGTTGCCGTCGAGGGCATCGCGCTTCCGGAGGTCGAGGCCTTTTCCACGCCGCTAGGCACCATCCGGCTCGATGCGCAGGCCATCGCCAGCATTGCCGGGTTGCCACAGATCGTTTTCAGCAACCATGTCCATGCGTTCGAGCACTCGCTGGAAGTACACCTGCCCTTCCTGCAGCGCGTCCTCGACCAATTCACGCTGGTGCCGCTCGCCGTTGGCGATGCCGCGCCGGACGCAGTCGCCGAAATACTCGATCTGCTGTGGGGTGGTCCGGAAACTTTGATTGTCGTCAGCTCGGACCTCTCGCACTTCCTGCCCTACGGTACGGCGCAGCAGGTCGATGGCAACACCTGCCGGCACATCTTGCAATTCGATACCCACATCCACCCGGAGCAGGCCTGCGGCGCCTACCCGATCAATGGATTGCTGCTTGCTGCCCGCCAGCGGGGCCTGACGCCTAGCCTGCTCGCCCTGTGCAATTCCGGCGATACCGCCGGAGACAAAAGTCGCGTCGTCGGTTATGCGGCATTCTCGTTTGCGGAGGGAGCACATCATGGCTGATCTCGGTAGCACCCTGCTGACGCTGGCTCGCAATTCAATTGCCTCCCACTTTGGCCTTGCCGGCATGCCGGTAGCGGATTTGACAGAATTGCACGAACCAGGCGCCGTCTTTGTCACCCTGACCCAGCGCGACAATCTGCGCGGTTGCATCGGCAGTCTGGAGGCCTGGCGACCATTGATCAAAGACGTGCAGGAAAACGCGCTCGCCGCAGCCTTCCGCGATCCACGTTTCGAGCCGCTGAGCCTCGACGAATTGCCGATCACCCGCGTCGAAGTCTCGCTGCTGACGCCGGCCAAGCCGATGAGTTTTACCAGCGAAGCCGACGCCCTCGCTCAGTTGCGCCCGGACATCGACGGCGTGATCTTCACTGCTGGGAATCGCCGCTCAACCTTTCTGCCTCAGGTCTGGGAACAGTTATCCGATCCGGCCATGTTCATGGCCCACCTGAAGCAAAAGGCCGGATTACCGGCCGACTACTGGGGGCCGAACGTTCAGCTTGAGCGCTACCAGGTCAAAAAATGGAAGGAGGATTGATCATGAACCAGTCCGATTCGCTTTACCCGGCCCGCTGGTGGCATGCCCTGCCCGATGGCCGCGTCCAATGCGACCTCTGCCCGCGTGACTGCCAATTGCACGAAGGCCAGCGCGGCGCCTGCTTCGTCCGCCAGATGGTCAATGGGGCCATGCAACTGACGACCTACGGCCGCTCATCGGGCTTCTGTGTCGATCCGATCGAGAAGAAGCCGCTCAACCACTTCTACCCGGGCAGCAGCATCCTGTCCTTCGGCACAGCCGGCTGCAACCTGGCCTGCAAGTTTTGCCAGAACTGGGACATTTCCAAGTCGAAGGACATGGATCGTCTGATGGACAGCGCCAGTCCGCAGGCCATTGCCGAGGCCGCCCGGCGCTACGGGGCTGACGCGGTCGCATACACCTATAACGATCCGGTAATCTTCGCCGAATACGCCATCGACACCGCGCTCGCCTGCCGCGAGCAGGGCATCCGCAACGTCGCGGTCACCGCCGGCTATATTCACCGCGAGCCGGCGAAGGAATTCTTCGCTGTCATGGATGCCGCCAACATCGACCTCAAGGCTTTTACCGACGAGTTCTATCACAAGCTCTGCGTCGGCCATCTGCAGCCAGTGCTCGATATCCTGGCCTACATCCACCACGAAACCGATTGCTGGCTGGAAATCACGACGCTGCTGATCCCCGGCAGCAACGACAGTCCGGAAGAGATCAACGAGCTCGCCACCTGGGTCGCGCGCGAACTCGGGCCGGACGTGCCGCTGCACTTCACCGCCTTCCACCCCGACTGGAAGATGGACAACCTGCCGCCGACGCCGCCCGCCACCCTGATCCAGGCCCGCCGCATCGCCCTGGATGCCGGCCTGCACCACGTGTTCACCGGCAACGTCCACGACAGCGAAGGCGGCACCACCTACTGCCCGGGCTGCCACGCCGCGCTGATCGTCCGCGACTGGTACGACATTCGCCGCTACGACCTGACGCCGGAAGGCCACTGCCCGCACTGCCAGACCGCCATCGCCGGCCGCTTCGGCAAGGCGCTCGG
>JAGTRV010000075.1 GCA_018262245.1 Pseudomonadota bacterium
GCTCAACCTCGACCACCTGAAGACCATGGTGCTCGACGAAGCCGACGAAATGCTGCGCATGGGCTTCATCGACGACGTCGAGTGGATTCTCGAACGCACGCCAGCCCAGCACCAGACCGCGCTGTTCTCGGCCACCATGCCGGAACAGATTCGCCGTGTCGCCCAGAAGTATCTGGTCGAGCCGCGCGAAATCAAGATCAAGTCGGCCACTGCCACCGTTGCCGCTATCCGTCAGGTTTACTGGCAGGTTTCCGGCATGCACAAGCTGGATGCCCTGACCCGCATCCTCGAAGTTGAAGAAGACTTCGACGCCGCCATCATCTTCGTGCGCACCAAGACGGCCACCGTCGAACTGGCCGACAAGCTGTCGGCTCGCGGCTATGCAGCCGCCGCGCTGAACGGCGACCTCAACCAGCAGATGCGCGAACGCGTCATCGAGCAGTTGAAGTCCGGCGCTCTCGACATCGTCATCGCCACCGACGTTGCCGCCCGCGGTATCGACGTACCACGCGTCAGCCACGTCGTTAACTACGATATTCCATACGACACCGAAGCCTACGTGCACCGGATCGGCCGTACCGGCCGCGCTGGCCGCACCGGCAACGCCATCCTGTTCGTCGCGCCGCGCGAAATCCGCATGCTGCGTACGATCGAGCGCGCTACCCGTTCGCCGATCGCCCCGCTGACCCTGCCGAGCCGTGCCGATGTGACCAACAAGCGCGTTGCCGACTTCAAGAGCAAGGTTGTCGAAGTGCTGAACGCCGAAGGCCTGGATTTCTTCTCGAACATCGTCTCGCAAATTGCCGAAGAGCAAAATGTCGGC
This sequence comes from Pseudomonadota bacterium, assembly GCA_018262245.1. GTDB lineage: Bacteria > Pseudomonadota > Gammaproteobacteria > Burkholderiales > Rhodocyclaceae > Azonexus. Next base: position 824 of record JAGTRV010000075.1, read on the forward strand.
GCCGAGGAAGTGGCTGCTGCGCTGGCCATGATGGCTCAAGAAGGCAAGCCACTGCAGATCGCCGGTGAAGATCCGCGTCCGGCACCGGCGCCCCGTCCGGGCAGCTTTGGCGAAAGCGATCGCAAGCCGCGTTTTGAAGATCGTGGCGATCGTCCGCGCTTCGAAGATCGCGGTGAACGGCCGCGTCGCGAAGACCGCCCGGCTCGCCAGGCTCCGGCCGGCGACATGGTGCGCTACCGCATTGACGTGGGTCGTGACCACGGCGTCGAAGTACGCGACATCGTCGGCGCCATCGCCAACGAAGCCGGCATCGAAAGCCGTTTCATCGGCCGCATCGGTCTCTACGAAGACTCCAGTACCGTTGAACTGCCTGCAGGCATGCCGGCCGAAGCCTCCAACGCCCTGAAGCGCACCCGCATTCGCGGCGTGCCGATCAACCTGCGTCCGGATGAAGGTCGTCCGGGTGCCGGCGGTGCTGGTGGCGGCGAACGCAAGTTCGGCGGCGGTGATCGCAAGCCTGAAGGTGATCGCGGCGGCTTCAAGAAGAAGAAGTTCGGCGACCGCTAAACCAGCCTCACCCTTAGAAAAAGCCACGGCAAACCCGTGGCTTTTTTTGCGCCATATAAACAGATGAGAATTATTCTTGTTTACACAACATGAAAAATCTATAAGATAGGAATCATTCTCAACAAACCACAAGCACCAATGCGCTCACTGCTTACTCACGTCTCAATCGCCGCCCTGCTCCTCGGCTGGGCGCTGTTCACGCTAACGCCCGTCTGACCCGGAGAGTAATCATGCCATCCAGCGCTCTGTGGGCCGGCGCACTTAGCCTGGTCCTGATCCACGAAGAAACCGGCTGCGTTCATTCCGCATTGCATGCGGCCAGGCTTCTCGAACAACTGAGCGATACCGAAGAAGTGGACGACGATACTCGCCGCCTCTGTGAGCGAGCCAGTAGCCGCCTAACCCGACAGGAAGCCCATCACGCTCGCCCCACATAAGGGTCACGGCATCCTTGAGCGCGAGAGCGCAAGCAATGACCAGCTTGTGGCCGAACGACAAGCCGAGAATATCGCATCCGGCAAGGCCCACCCAGCAAGTCCGGGGCAGCGGGGTTTCGGCCTTCGAGCGCGAATTGGGCAATTTCGAACTGGCAATACGCGTGGATGTTGAAATCAAACACTTCGACGTTGACAATAATTCTCATTAACAAAATAATACGAACCATTCTCGTTTGCGTTAGCTCTTCATGAACAACCAATCCAAACCGCCCTGCCAGAATCCGCCGTCTGCTTCCAGCAATGACCGCCCGCGCATCGACAGCGGCAAGTTGTTGCAAGGCGCTTCGGCTGTCGAGATCGAACACGCTGGCCAGCGCTACCTGCTGCGCGTTACTCGCGAAAACAAGTTGATCCTGACCAAGTAGTTTTCCCTCCGTTGTAAATCTCTCGTTCCCATAGCCAGCCAGTGAAACGCCAGCCAGCCAAGGTTTTTTTGCCGAATGTTCGGAAGAAACTGAATATAAATTGATGAGCCACGTCCTTTCCCGACCTTCTTCAGCCCAGCGCAGCGGCCTGCTCGGCATTGTGATCGGTGCTCACTTTTCGGTCTTCCTGCTGTTTATAGCGGCCAGAACGTTCGTGCCACAGATCATGGAAATACCGCTGGTTGTCGATCTGCTTGAACCGGCTCCGGTCGCCCAGAAACAACCTGAAGCCAAAGCGCTGCCCATTGCCAAACCACAGCCGATCCGTCAGTCAGCGCCAAAGATACCGGCGCCAGTGATCGAAGCCACCCAGAGCAATGCTCCAGCCCCGTCGGCCCCAGTAGCATCGCTGCCCGACGTCAAACCAGCCCCGCCAGTCGTACCGGTTGCCGAGGCAATCAGCCAGGCACGTTTCGATGCCGACTACCTGCGTAACCCTGCCCCCCCCTACCCGCCACTCTCCCGCCGCATGGGCGAAGAAGGAAAGGTCATCTTGCGCGTCTCGGTCAATCCGCAAGGTGCCGCCGACAGCGTAGAGGTCAAGACCTCTTCCGGCAGCCAGCGCCTTGACGATTCGGCCCAGAAGACCGTGCGCAACTGGAAATTTGTGCCAGCCAAACGAGGCGATACCGCCATCCAGAGCTGGGTACTGGTGCCCATCATTTTCAAATTGGAGCAATAACAAATGCAGGAAACAGCACAAAATGCCTTCGGCTTTGCCCACCTTTGGGCCAGCGGTGACCTGATCTCCCATGCCATTGCCTGCATTCTTGCCGTCATGTCGATCGCCAGCTGGTATCTGATTCTGGCCAAAGCCTGGGACTGGTTCCGGGCCCGCCGCGCCGCCAAGGCCATGGCCGCCTTCTGGGCCGCCAGCAGTGTCAGCGAAGGCATCGAACAACTGCGCAAGGCAGGTGAAGACAGCCCGTACGCCCAGTTGGCCACCCAGGCGAATTGCTGCAACCATGACTGCGAAGCGGTTACCGGCCGCCTGGCCTCCCGATTCGACCCAGCCGAACAAATGGAACGCGCCCTGCGCCAGCAGCTTTCCGCCACCCAGGCCCGGATGGAAAACGGCCTGACCCTGCTCGCGACCACCGGTGCGACATCACCGTTCATCGGTCTGTTCGGCACCGTCTGGGGCATTTATCACGCCTTGGTCGCCATCGGCATTTCCGGCCAGGCCGCGCTGGAAAAAATCGCCGGGCCGGTCGGTGAAGCGCTGATCATGACCGCTGCCGGCCTCGCCGTTGCGTTGCCTGCCGTCTTCGCCTACAACGCCTTCACCCGCGCCAACCGTGTCCTATTGGCGGATCTCGACGCCTTCGCCCACGATCTGCACGCGTTCTTCACGGTCGGCAAGCCATTCGTCGCCAACAGTGCGCAGATCCACCCGATGCGCGCCCGCGCCGCCACGGAGGCTGCATAACATGGCCATGGGCAGCTTCAGTTCGCAAAATCACCAGATGCCGACCGCCGAAATCAACATGACACCGCTGGTAGACGTGATGTTGGTACTGCTGATCATCTTCATGATCACCGCACCGCTGATGACGCATTCGGTCAAGGTCGAACTGCCGCGCGCCTCCAGCACACCGACGCCGGAAAAGCCGATGACGCTGCAGGTCTCGATCAATGCCGAAAACACGGTTTTTGTCGGCACGCAGGCGGTCGACCGCAACAGCCTCGAAGCCAGATTTAGCGAAGCGGTGGCCCAGGATGCCAATGTTGAAATGCACTTGAAAGCCGACCGCGCCACCCGGTACGAAGCTGTCGCCGAAACGATGAGTGCCGCCCGGCGCGCCGGGCTGACCAAGATCGGCTTCGTCACGCAACCGGGAAGCGACAAGCCTTAACCCTTTTTCCTTTACTCAAATTTAACCATCCTCAAGCCAGCCAGCCCGACGCCAGCCAGCTATTTCGGATAGCCCACCGCGTTGTGGTCAGCGAGCCAGAGACTTTCAGGAGTCAATGCCATGTTGTCCACCAAAAAACTTATCTCCGCTCTGGCGCTTTCTGCAGCCCTGGCCGGCCCCGCCCTGGCCATCGAATACCCGATCGGCGTGCCGCAGCAGCGCAACGGCATGGAAATCGCCGCCGTCTATCTGCAACCGGTTGAAATGGAACCGGAAGGCATGATGAAGAAGGCGAGCGATTCCGATATCCACCTCGAAGCCGACATCCACGCACTGGCCAACAATCCGAACGGTTTCGAGGAAGGGGCCTGGATGCCCTACCTGGCGATCAAGTTCGAAGTTTCCAAGATCGGCGGCGACTTCAAGGTGAGCGGCGATTTCATGCCCATGGTCGCCAACGATGGCCCGCACTACGGCGACAACGTCAAACTGGCCGGCCCCGGCAAGTACAAGGTGAAGTACACCATCCTGCCGCCGTCGGCCAACCCGCACTCCCATTTCGGCCGCCACACCGACCGCGCCACCGGCGTTCGCCCGTGGTTCAAGCCGTTTGAAGTCGAGTACGAATTCACCTACGTCGGCATCGGCAAAAAGGGCGGTTACTAAGCATGCAACTTGCCAAACTGACCGCTGCGCTGGTCGCGGCGGGGCTGGCCCTGCCTGCCCTCGCCGCACCTGACGCAGCAACGCTGCAAAAACTGGTCGAGCGCATGGAAAAGCTCGAAGCCCGCAACGCCGAGCTGGAAAAGGAAGTACAGAGCCTCAAGGGCGAAAGCACCAAGCTCAGCCAGGCACTGGAAAGCCCGCGCCTGTCCGAAGATGAGCCGGAACTGACGGTGCGCCTGAAAGCCGTCGAAAAAGACGCGCTGAACATGAAAAAGGCCGCAAAGATTGCCGAAGGCCTGGACGGCATCAAGGTCGGCGCCGCGCTGGCGACTGTTGCCCAGCAGGCACGCGGCCTGCCGGACGGCATCGAAAACGGCCGCAGCCAGCTGAATTACCGCGCCGATGTGTCGGTCGAACTGCCGCTCAAGCCGCTCGGCGACATTGAACACAAGCTGTTCGCCCACTTGCGCATGGGCCAGGGCCTTGGCCTGAACGCCGCTTTCTCCAACCTCGGCCACTTCGCCAGCGCCCCCAATGCCCTGGCCTTCCGCGCCTCGGGCAGCAGTCCAGACGACTCGGTGACCATCCTCGGCGAAGCCTGGTACCAGGCCAACATTCCGCTGCCTTTCCTCGGCTTCAAGCCCTATTCGCGCGAAACCCTGCAACTGACCTTCGGCAAGATGGACATCTTCGGCTTCTTCGACCAGAACGCAGCCGCCGGCGACGAAGCCAAGCAGTTCCTGAATTCCGTTTTCGTCCACAACCCGCTGCTTGATGCCGGCCGGGAAGTCGGCGTCGATGCCAACGGTTTCCAGCCAGGCTTCGTTGCCTCCTACCTGAACTATTTCGACAAGACCCAGCCGTGGCGTCTGTCGGTTGGCATGTTCGGGGCTGGCGACCGGGGCTCGAACTATCAGCACAGCCTGTCTTCACCCTTGCTGATGGTTCAGGCCGAAAAGCAGCTGAAACTATTCGGCGGCCTGACCGGCAATTACCGGATCTATGGCTGGAACCGCAGCCAGGCCGCCGATTACACCGGCGAATTGCACAAGCACACCGGTATCGGCGCTTCGATCGACCAGCGCGTTGGGGATGGCATCAAGCTCTTCGCCCGTTACGGCAAGCTGGTCAGCGGCGAGTTGCCGTTCAACCAGGCGATGACAGCCGGCGCCGAGTTCTCGGGCAGCTACTGGAATCGCGGTGCTGACTCGATCGGCATTGCCGGCGCCTGGCTGCAGTCGGGCAAGGGCTACCGGACCAGCACGGCGACGGCTTATCTCGACGATGCCCAATCGCAGATCGCCTACAGCTTCACCCCGCAAGGCGCCGAGAAACTGACGGAAATTTATTACCGTTACCGCATGTCGCCGCAATTCGAGTTGTCGCCTGACTTCCAGTACGTCACCAATGGCGGTGGCAATAGCGATGCCAAGTCGGTCAAGGTCTTCGCCCTGCGCGCCAATATCGCCTACTAAGGAAATTGTATGAAACACGCTCTCTATTCCGCAGCTTTTGGCCTTTTCCTGGCGTCGACCACCGCCGTGGCCGATGACATGCCGACTTTCAAGCTGTTGATGAAGGAAGGCCGACTCTTCCCCGAAACGATTGAAGTTCCCGCCGGCAGCCGTTTCCGGCTGGAGGTGAAGAACGAAGGGCCGGGCGCTGCGGAATTCGAGAGTCTGGAATTGAAGAAGGAACTGGTGCTCGCCCCCGGCGTCACCCGCAGTCTGGTGTTTTTCCCGATGAAACCCGGCAGCTACAAGTTCTTTGACGATTTCCACCCGGAAACCGGGCAAGGCAAGATCGTCGCCAAATAACGATAACGAACCGCAACGGAGCACAGCATGGGTAACGCATTTTTTGTCGTCTGGCGCGAGAGCCTCGAAGCCTTCCTGATCGCCGGCATCCTCTACGCCTGGCTCAAGGCCAACGACGACAGCGGCAGCGGCAAGCGCGCACTGTTTCTCGGACTGGCAGCCGGGGTCGGGCTGGCGCTGCTTCTCGGCTGGGCGCTGCTCGGCGTGCAGGACGGACTGAGCGGCGATGCGCTGGAAATCTTCCAGACTGCAACGCTGTTCGTCGCCGCCGGACTGATTACCCAGATGGTGCTGTGGATGAAGAAAAATGGCCGGCAGATGAAGGCCATGCTGCATGCCGAACTGAGCAGCGCGGCCGAACGCTCCGGTCACCTCGGCGTCGCCGTGGTGGCGGCACTGGCCGTGGCCCGCGAAGGGGCCGAAACGGTCATCTTCCTCTACGGACTGGCCCAGGGCGGCGAAATGCAGGCGCTGGCCTTTGGCTGCATCTTCGGCCTGGCCGCCGCCGGACTGACCGCCTGGCTGGCGGCACGCAGCCTGGCCAAACTCAACATTGCCCTGCTGCTCCGCCTGTCGTCCATCCTGCTGCTCGTCCTGGCTTCAGCCCTGCTCCTTTCCGGCATCGACCGGATGATCGGTGCCGGCTGGCTGCCGCCGCTGCTCGACCCGGTGTGGGATACCTCCATGCTGCTCGACGACACCACCAAGGGCGGCAAGATTCTGGCCGATTTCACCGGCTACCGCGCCCGCCCGGCCCTCAGCGATCTGCTCGCCTGGGCCTGCTACTGGGGGGTTGTCATCGTCGCCCAACGGAGAATCGCCCGTGGCTGAACACGTCATCCAGTTCTACGCCAAGGCCGAGACTAGCCGCATTGCGCGGATCGGTCTCTTTCTGCGTAAAAACCGCCGACTGATCATCGCCATTCAATGGGTGATCGTCGTTCTCTACGCGGCGATGGTCATCATCCCCGCCTTCATCCCCCTGCCGGCCGAAGACGCCCATATCTGGGACAACCTGCGCCTGTTCGCCCAATTCTGTTTCTGGGGTCTGTGGTGGCCGGGCGTGATGATCGCCACCGTCACCATGGGCCGCGTCTGGTGCGGCCTGTTCTGCCCGGAAGGCGCCATTTCCGAATGGGTCAGCCAGTACGGCCGGGGTAAGGCGCTGCCGCGCTGGCTCAAATGGACCGGCTGGCCCTTCGTCGCCTTCGTCTGCACCACGGTTTACGGCCAGCTGGTCAGCGTTTACGAATACCCGCAGGCCGCACTGCTGGTGCTGGGCGGCTCGACCGTTGCTGCCATCGGCATCGGCCTGCTCTATGGCCGCGAGAAGCGCATCTGGTGCCGCTACCTGTGCCCGGCCTCCGGCGTCTTCGCCGTGCTGGCCAAAATCGCCCCGCTCCACTACAAGGTCGACCGCGACGCTTGGGACAAGCATCAAGGCGATTTCGAGCCGGTCAATTGCGCCCCGCTGCTCGACGTCCGCCGCATGACCAGTGCCTCGGAATGCCATAGCTGCGGCCGCTGCGCCGGCCAGCGCGACGCCGTCACCTACTCTGCCCGCTCGCCGTTCAGCGAAATCCTCGATTTCAACAACCCGGCCAAGACGCCGGATGCGCTGACACTGGTCTACGGCGTGCTCGGCGTAGCCACCGCTGCCTTCCAATGGACGCTCAGCCCCTGGCTACTCAGCGCCAAACTGGCTGCCGCCGAATGGCTGGTCGACCACGACCACTTCGCGCTGCTCGACAACGACGTACCGTGGTGGCTGCTCACCCACTACCCGGAAGCCAGCGACCTGTTTACCTGGCTCGACGGCGCGCTGATCCTCGCCTACCTGCTCGGCGGCGGCTTCCTGCTCGGCAGCCTGCTGCTGATCGGCCCGGCCATCGCCGCCCGCGTACTCAAAACCGAACACCTGACCTGGCAACGCTTCACTCTGGCACTGACGCCACTGGCCGCCGCCAGCGTCATCCTCGGCCTGTCGATGCTGACCGTCACGCATTTGAAAGCCGAACACCTGTGGCTGGGCTGGTTACCGTATTTCCGTATCGCCCTGCTGACGTTAGGTTGCCTCGGTAGCCTGTGGCTGGCCTTCCAACTCGTGTTGCGATCAACCGGGAATGTCGGCCAGAAACTGCTTGCTGGAATCGTGATGCTGTCACCGGTCGGGCTAATGGCCACGATCTGGACGCTGGTTTTCTTTGTCTGGTAATTCATGATCGAGGCAAATTTGCAAAACTTGCTATAGCTTTTGAATGGCATCATTGGCCAAATACAAAAGCATAGGGGGCGGCCTTGGCTGCGCTGATACCGGCAATCGGCACCTGCGTGTCGAACATGACAGGCGGTGAGCGCCACCAGGCATACCGCCTCGAACAAAAGCTCGAAGACGACTGGCTGCTCTGGTACAAAGCTGGTGCGAGTTCCTGCCGCCCCTGAATGGCGTCCGCTATCTGTGGTTCCAGTCGCGCACGCCGCAGGAGCTTTTCGACGCTGCCTGCCGCATTCCGTCGCTCGAAGGCCTTTACGTCGAATGGAGCGGCATCTCCTCGCTGGCCGCCCTGCCGGCGCTGGGCAGACTCCAGGCGCCGCATCTCGGCAGTTCGCCGGGCGTGACGAACATCGACGTACTTGGCGAAATGCACTGGCTGCGCTGGCTGGAACTGGACAATCTCAAGGCCATCACCGACCTCTCGCCACTGGCCACCCTGACGGATCTTGAAGGCCTCGGCTTTTCCGGCGCCGAAGGCAAGCGCCAGACGCTGGCCACTTTGGCCCCGCTCGCCAACCTGACCCGGCTGCGCTGGCTGCATCTCGGCGCGATTCACGTTGCCGACGGTTCGTTGCACCCACTCGGCAATCTCAAGGCATTGCGCGGGATCGGACTGGGCAACTTCTTCGACGTCGGTGAATTTGCCTAGCTAGCCGCCGCCCTACCTGAAGTGACGTCGGACTGGACGAAACACTACCTCGACTTGAGTCACCTCGTCATCCGCTGCAAGAAGTGCCGCACGCACGCCATGGTGATGCTGTCCGGCAAGGGGCGCGGCACGATCTGCCCGGAATGCGATTCCGCGAAGCTGCAAAAGCAACTGGCTGCCTTTCTTCCGGCCCCATAGGCACCGCGAAAAGAAGCTTGCGTTATGTAGTGAATGCTTTTTTTGATTGCATCTGCAAACTTACAAAGTCATGGTTTTCCGGCTTTACCGAAGAGGCAACTTCAATTGAAAAGCCTCTGCTACAGGGTCAATAGAGGTTAGAGCAGTAGTATTTGCAGATCGGATATGCGGCTGGCGCGGCGAATTTTCTGACGATCAGCCTGCCCTGCCTCGAGGCAGCAGCGTGATTCAAATTCACGTATACAACATCAGTTTAACCAGCGATAATCTAGCTCCCCTTGGGCGCCTGGCGTCCGACCGAACATGATTGATTCGGGTGGAGGAGACAAATCATCCGAGAGCCCGCACTAGACGGGCTTCTTTTTTGTCCTTGCAAATGGCGCAAAAGCCCATCTGTTCGCCTGCGTGTGATTCATCCGGACAAAAAAATGCCCGCTCTAGGCGGGCATAAATCCATTTCTTGGAGGAGATGGAGGAGACAGCCGCTATTGTCTCAGAAAAATGCTGCATTGCAACAAATTATGTGTATCGTTTTGTAATTGGCACGTAGCGGCAGGCATATCGGGGATTTTCCCCCTTTCATTTTTCACGCTTTTTGCCGCTTGACCAAGGAAGCCTCCATTCGGAAAGCTCTGGGTCAGCTCCCCATTACTATTCGGTCAGCTGCCAAAAATAGCCCAAAAAATCGGCCAGCTTCTTCCTGCTTGCTCTTGCCGCTTAGCCGGCAAAAATCACCTGCTTGCCAGGAACGTGTCGGCTGGTTTCAGGTCTGTCATTGACCATGGAAGTTTTGCCCGGCACGTTCCGTTGCCTTCGGGTTCCTTGTGCTGCAAGCGGACCGACCGGAAGGTTCTGCTTTGCGCCACTACGCCCCAAGGCCGTGCGGAAGATCGGTGTGATTGTTGCTTGTAACTGGACATGAAGCAGGACGAGGGCCTTTGGCCTTCGAAACAGTTGGAGGCGTTATGTCGGTTAATGGAATTAACAGCACCAGTTTCGATTTCTCAAAACTCCTGGGCGGCAAGGCGACGACGCCGGCGGCCGGTTCAGCGGGAGCGGTGGATTTCTCGTCCGCGCTGAAGTTGCAGATGGCCAGTATTGAATCGCAAACGGTCGGTTCGCTGGTTTCGGCTGCGCTGGGTTCTGGCAAGGTGTCGGGCGGGGTGAACTTTGCCGATATTCTCGGGGCCGGCAAAACGGCTGGTGCTTCGTCTCTGGATTCCCTGCTGGCCAGCGCCGCCAGCATGAGTGGCACGAATGGCGTTTCGGCGGCGGGGCGCAACATGGCGCTGTTCGATCCGGAGTCAGCCTACCGGATGATGACGGATATCAACGCCAAGGCCGTCGCCTACAAGGCCGAGGCGTCTGAAATGGGCGACATGAAGTCCTACGTTTCGACGCTGCAGCAGGAGGCTATCAAGCTGGGCAGCACCGATGTATCGACTGGCGGGGAGGAACTCCGGGGCCGCGTGCAGGCATTTGCCGATGCCTACAATGGTTGGATGCAGCGCTTCGGCAGTGAGTTGCAGGATGGCGGCATGCTGGCGGGCACGCAGGCGGCCAGGGTCTCGCAGTGGGAACTGGAGCAGAGCATCGCCAATCCATTCAATGGTGCCAAGGACGGGCTGCACGGCATGGCTGACCTTGGCCTGAGCATTGATCCGGTAACCAAGCTGGCGAGCGTGGATAACGCTCGGCTGGATGCCGCGCTGGCCAACGACAAGAAGGCTGCGATGGGCGCGCTGCACGAATTCACCGCCAATTTTGCCAAGTCGGCTGAGCTGTTGAATTCAGCCGGCAACTTCATTGCCAACCGCTTGGAGAATCTATCGCGCGCGATTAGCTACATCGACACCAACATGACGTCCTTGCAGGCCGAATTCGGACTAGGTGACCAGGCGAGCCCGACCGGGCAGGTGGCCAAGGCTTTGGCCAAATACAACGCGACTCACGGCATGGGGTGAATCAGGCTGTGGCGAATCGGCTGCGCAGATACTTGATGATCTCGCCGGATTCGTAGAGCCACTGCGTCTTGCCGGCCGAATCGGTGATTTTCAGGCAAGGCACTTTGGCCTTGCCGCCACCGCTCACCAGATCCTCACGGTTTGCCCCCGGTTGTTGCGCATCAAGCTTTTGCACGGTGAGGGCCAGACGCCGCATTTCCTGGCGCACTTTGATGCAAAACGGGCAGGTTTTGTACTGATAGAGGACGATGCTGGCGCACTGTTGATCGACTTCGGCCTGACTGGCGGCTGGCCGCAGCACACCCTTCGGCCGGGTGACGAATTCACCGAGCAGCATGAAGGGACCGATGACGACACGAAGGGTTTTGAAGAAGGCTCTGACGACTGTTTTCATGAGTGGTGACTTGATTCCGTTGAATGATGGGCTTAAGGAAGTCTAACCGCTGTGGAGTTCCTGGCGGCCCAACTTGGCGTGTCGGCCTTTACCCGGCCACATTCCATTCCGCCAGAAACTGCACGACGAAATCTTCCATGAATTGGTGGCGCGGTTCGGCCAAAGCGCGGCCGGTCGGTGTGTTCATGCGCTCCTTGAGCAGGAAGAGTTTTTCGTAGAAGTGGTTGAGGCTGGCGCCTTTCGAGGCTTTGTAGGCGGCTGCGGTCTGGTGCATGACCGGCGCTTCGTCGGGGTCGTGCATCAGGCGGCCGGCGTGGCCGCCGTAGGCAAAGCAGCGGGCGATGCCGATGGCGCCGATGGCGTCCAGCCGGTCGGCATCCTGCACGCATTGGCCTTCCAGCGTTTGCATGGCAGTCGTTACGCCGGCGCCTTTGTAGGAGATGGTGGCGACGATGTCGACCACCGCTGCGATGACTGCATCCGATGCGCCTTCGCGGAGGAGCAATATTTCGGCTTCGCGCGGCCCGACGCTATCGTCTCCATCGTGGAATTTCCAGTCGGCGATGTCGTGCACCAAGGCGCCGAGTTCGGCGATTTCGCGATTGGCGCCTTCCTGCGCGGCGATCTGGCGGGTAAGGTGCCAGACGCGGTTGATGTGGTGCCAGTCATGGCCGGAGCTTTCGGCCAGAAACTTGGCCTTGATATGGGCGGCAACGCGTTCGACCAGAGTTTGCATGGGGTTCCTTGGGCTTTGGGGCGATTTGAATGGGTGCGAAGTGTAGCGACAAGCAGCCAGTGGCGGAATTTGCATGTTGGGAGACCTGGCAAACAATGCTCGGTAACGGCTGCCTCCGTTAGGCTAGTCTTTTGCGAATAACGGAGAGACAACATGCAGGCATTTCAGGATTACTACCCGGAGGTTTTGGCGCATTGCTACGGTTGCGGCCGCAACAACGAGCACGGGCATCAGATCAAGACCTTCTGGGATGGCGACGAAACGGTGACGCATTTCCAGCCGCGCCCGGAGCACACGGCGATTCCCGGATTTGTCTATGGCGGCCTGCTGGCCTCGCTGATCGATAACAATAGGGGTCAGCCCCCTATTTTTTCGCCAAAGCCCCCCCCCGGGATCTCCGCATGCCGCGTGGAGGACCGGGGTTTCTTTCTGGTGGCCTAAACGCTCAGTGGCGGGCGGTAGCCACCGGATCCGCGGCTTCCACGACCCGGACTTCGCTGGCCGGATAGAGTTCCTTGGCGAGCGTCATCCAATCCTCAACCAATTCTCCATTTTCCTTGACGCCATCGACAAGCTGAATCCAGTTGCCGCTGGGGGTTTTGACTTCAATCGCAACAGACATCGCCGACCCCGCTTTCTGAAATTGTTAGTAGGTCGAAACATGCTAGCCGAGGGCGTGAAAACCCCTTGTGAGAAAACTCACGGCGAGGATTTCCTGACAGACAACACCATTCATAGAAGGAAAAACACTTACTAGACGACCGGTCTAATTTATGACAGACTACCCTTCATGAACAATCGTCACGACAATACCCGCCAGCACATTCTCGAAACCGGCCACCGTATCATCGCGGGCAAGGGCTTCGCGAGCGTCGGGCTGAACGAAATCCTGACCTCGGCCGGCGTGCCCAAGGGTTCGTTCTACCACTACTTCGAATCCAAGGAACAATACGGCCAGGCTTT
>JAGTRV010000211.1 GCA_018262245.1 Pseudomonadota bacterium
GCAAACTGTCCGGCATGTTCGGTAATAAAGGCGGCGGCGGTGGCAATGGCGGTGGCGATGGGCCCCGCATGCCGAATATCGATTTCAACCCGAAATTCCTGGGTGGCGGCCTGGGGTTGTTGGCTGGGCTGGCGGCAGTGGTCTGGCTGGCCTCGGGTTTTTATATTGTCGATGCCTCGCAGCGCGGATTGGTGCTCCAGTTCGGCAGTTTCAAGGAGGCCACCGAACCTGGTTTACGTTGGCGTTTCCCTTACCCGATTCAGTCGCATGAACTGGTCAACCTGACGGGGGTGCGCACGATCGAAATCGGCTATCGCGGCAGCGAGCGCAACAAGGTGCTCAAGGAAGCACTGATGCTGACCGATGACGAAAACATCGTGAACATCCAGTTTGCTGTTCAATACATCCTGAAGGATCCGGTCGAGTATCTGTTCAACAATCGTTCGCCGGACGAAGCGGTGATGGGGGCTGCCGAAACGGCGGTTCGTGAGATTGTTGGCAAGAGCAAGATGGACTATGTGCTCTACGAAGGTCGGGAGCAGATCGCCTCGCAGGCATCGAAACTGATGCAGGATATTCTTGATCGCTACCAGAGCGGCATCCTGATTTCCAAGGTGACAATGCAGAATGCGCAGCCGCCCGAGCAGGTGCAGTCGGCTTTTGATGATGCGGTCAAGGCCGGTCAGGATCGCGAGCGCCAGAAGAACGAAGGTCAGGCCTACGCCAACGACGTTATTCCGAAAGCCAAGGGCACCGCAGCACGCCTGCTGGAAGAGGCTAATGGCTACAAGCAGCGCGTGATTTCCTCGGCTGAAGGTGATGCCTCGCGGTTCAAGCAGGTGCTGACCGAATACGCCAAGGCGCCGGAAGTGACGCGTCAGCGCATGTATCTGGAAACCATGCAGCAAATTTACGCCAATACCAGCAAGGTGATGGTCGATGCCAAGGGGCAGGGTAACCTGTTGTACCTGCCGCTCGACAAGTTGATGCAGGCGACCGGGGCCGCGACTGCTGCTCAGGCTGCTCCGGAAGCTTCGATCGCACCGTCGACGGCACGCCCTTCGGCACCGCTGTCATCCGAGGCGCCGCCGCAATTGGAGGCGGCACCCAAGGTGGGTGGAGGCTCATATTCTCAGAGTTCGCGCGATGGTTCGCTGCGTTCGCGTGATCGGGAGGGGCGTTGATGAGTCCGCGTATCAATCTGTTGGGCGTAGTAATCGCCACCGTGCTGGTGGTGATGGCGATGTCGATCTTTACAGTCGACCAGCGTCAATACGCCGTAGTTTTTCAGTTGGGTGAAGTCAAGCGAGCAATCGCCGAGCCCGGACTCTACTTCAAGGTGCCGATGGTTCAGAACGTGCGCTATTTTGAAAAGCGCATCATCACGCTGGATAATGCAGACCCGGAGCGCTTTATCACCTCCGAGAAGAAGAACGTCCTCGTCGACTCCTATATCAAGTGGCGCATCGTCGATCCGAAGCTTTATTACATTTCGGTCGGTGGCGATGAATCGCGTGCCAAGACCCGTCTGAATCAGACGGTTAATGCTGGTCTGCGCGAGGAGTTCGGTAAACGTACCGTGCACGACGTGGTTTCCGGCGAGCGCGACAAGATCATGGACCAGATGCGCGAAAAGGCGGATGCCGATGCCCGCAAGATTGGGGTGCAGATCGTCGATGTCCGTGTGAAGCGTGTGGAATTGCCGACCGAGGTTAGCGAAGCGGTTTATCGCAGGATGGAGGCAGAGCGCAAGCGCGTCGCCAACGAACTGCGTTCGGAAGGTTCTGCCGAGGCGGAAAAGATTCGCGCCGACGCCGATCGCCAGCGCGAAATCATCGTTGCCGAGGCCTACCGTGATGCCCAGAAGATCAAGGGTGAAGGTGATGCCAAGGCGACCAATACGTACGCTCAGGCTTTTGGCCAGAATCCCGAGTTTTATGCCTTCTATCGTAGTCTCGAAGCCTATCGCGGCAGCTTCAAGAGCAAGAGCGATGTGCTTGTTCTTGAGCCCAACTCTGATTTCTTCAAGTACATGAAGGGAGTCGGGCGTGGGAATGACAAGGGTAAATGAGCTCTACTATCCTTCTTGCCTTCGCGCTGATGCTGGTGCTCGAAGGATTGATGCCTTTCATTGCGCCGGCGGCCTGGCGTGAAACCTTTCGCCGTCTAATTCAATTTTCGGATGGGCAGCTCCGCTTCGTTGGCCTGACCTCGATGCTGATCGGCCTGATCCTACTGATGCTTTTCTCATGAACTGGTTGTTACCTGAATACCTTGCTGATGCCTTGCCTGCAGAGGCCGCCCGCATCGAGCGCTTGCGTCGTACCGTTCTTGATCATTTCCGCAGTCGCGGCTTTGAGCTGGTCATGCCGCCGATGCTTGAATATCTCGAGTCTTTGCTGACTGGTGCTGGTCAGGACCTGAAGCTGCGAACCTTCAAGCTGGTCGATCAACTTTCCGGTCGAACCATGGGGGTGCGGGCTGATATCACGCCGCAGGCAGCTCGTATCGACGCGCATCTGCTCAATCATCAAGGTGTGACCCGTCTCTGTTATTGCGGCAATGTGCTTCACACTTTGCCGGCGACGATTTCCGCCGGTCGCGAGCCGCTACAGATTGGCGCTGAGCTCTACGGCTATGCCGGCATAGCCGCCGACCTTGATGTCATTCGATTGATGGCAGGGGCTTTAGAACAGATCAAACTGCCGATTCGTCGCATCGATCTCGGACATGTCGGTATTTTCCGAGCGCTGGCTGAAGCGGCTGGTTTGCCGCAGGAGGCAGAAGATAGTGTATTGAGCCTGCTGCAGACCAAGGATGTGCCTGGCCTGATCGAAGCCTGTGCCAACGTGCCATCGCCCTATCGCGAAGCGCTGCAGCGCCTGCCGCAACTGTACGGCGGAGCTGAGGTGCTGGAACGAGCTGCTGCCGAACTGCCGCCGCTGCCAGCAATTACTGCTGCTCTGGAAGGCTTGCGCCACCTGCTGGTCGGCGCACCTGAATTGCCCTTCTCGATCGACCTGTCCGACCTGCGTGGCTACCACTATCACAACGGCGTGGTCTTCGCAGCCTATTGCGATGGTTATCCGGCAGCCATTGCGCTGGGCGGCCGTTACGATGGCGCTGGCAAGGCCTTCGGTCGTGCTCGTCCGGCGACTGGTTTTTCGATGGATTTGCGCGAAGTCGCTCGTCTGGTGACTGTCGGCAAGTCGAATGGCGCGATCCTAGCGCCGCATGCTGGACAGAACAAGCACTTGGCGGCTCACATTGCCGCGCTGCGCGAACAGGGTGAGATTGTCGTCGAACTGCTGCATGGTGAAACGGCGTGCGAAGGTCCGCTCTGCGACCGGAAGCTGGCGCTGGTCGGCGAACACTGGATTATTGAAGCAATACAAGAGGATTAAAAAATGGCAAAGAATGTCATCGTGGTGGGAACCCAGTGGGGCGATGAAGGTAAGGGCAAAATCGTCGACTGGCTCACCGATCACGCCAAGGGCGTGGTGCGTTTTCAGGGGGGGCATAACGCTGGCCATACGCTGGTCGTTGGCGAACAAGTCTACAAGCTGAACCTGGTGCCTTCCGGCATCGTTCGCGATGGCGTCGAGTGTTATATCGGCAATGGCGTCGTGCTCGATATTCATCACTTGCTCTCGGAGATTGCAGAGCTGGAAAAGGGCGGTATCGACGTTCGTTCCCGCCTGAAAATCAGCCCGGGATGTCCGCTTATCCTCCCGTATCACTCTGCTATCGACAAGGCCCGCGAATGTGCCAAGTCGGAAGATAAGAAAATTGGCACCACCGGCAAGGGTATTGGTCCGACCTACGAGGACAAGGTTTCTCGCCGTGGCCTGCGCGTCTATGATCTGTTCAATCCGGAACGTTTTGCCGAAAAGCTGAAGGAAGTGCTGGAGTACCACAACTTCGTGTTGACTCAGTATTTCAAGGCGCCGGCCGTCGATTTTCAGACGGTTTACGATCAGGCAATGGCCGATGCCGAGCAGATCAAGCCGCTGGTCACCGATGTTTCCGCCGCGCTTTACGCGGCCAACAAGGCGGGTTCCAACCTGCTGTTCGAGGGGGCACAAGGGACGCTGCTCGATATCGACCACGGTACCTACCCGTTCGTCACCTCATCCAACTGCGTGGCTGGTCAAGCGTCGGCTGGTGCCGGCATTGGTCCGGGCATGCTGCATTACGTGCTTGGCATCACCAAGGCTTATTGCACACGGGTTGGTGGCGGTCCGTTCCCGAGCGAACTGGATATCGAAACCGAGGGTGTGCCGGGTTACCAGATGTCGCAGGTTGGCCGCGAGTTTGGCACCGTGACTGGTCGCAAGCGCCGTTGCGGTTGGTTCGATGCTGCGGCGTTGCGCCGTTCAGGTCGGATTAATGGGCTGACGGGGCTGTGCATTACCAAGTTGGATGTGCTTGATGGTCTAAAGGAATTGAATATTTGTACCGGCTACAAGCTCGATGGCAAAGTCATTGATCTATTGCCGATCGGTGCAGATGAGGTTGCCCGCTGTGAGCCGATCTACGAAACCATGCCGGGGTGGACCGATACGACCTTTGGCGTCAAGCGCTGGGAGGATTTGCCAGTGAATGCTCAGGCTTATTTGAATCGCCTTGAGGTGTTGTGTGAAGTGCCAATCGCCATTGTGTCGACTGGCCCGGAACGTGACGAAACTATCCTCAAACAGCATCCGTTCAAGTAATTTGCTTCACCGACTTGCATGAATAACGGGCCCATCGGGCCCGTTTTTATTTTTAGCGCGCCGGGACGGCTTGCCAGCCTTCGGGGCAGGCATTGGTATAGGGGTAGTACTGGTCGGATGATCCGCAGTAGTACCACACGTCACTCCGCGTTGGAGGGGCGGCGTAGACCGGGGCTTGTTGTACGTAGACCGGGGCGGAATAGACTGGTGCCGGGGCCGCGTAGGCGTTGCTGTAGGTGGCGGCGCCGATGGCCATGCCTGCGATGGCCAGTACAGCGGCTGGTCCGACCCATCCGGGACCACTGCGATGGTGGCTTTCATACATTGGCATCGGCGGGCGGAAATTACCGTGGTGGCGACCCCAGTCGGCCTGCGCCGATGTATTGACGGTCATGGCCAGGGCGGCGGCGATGCAGAGGGCGGTGGTTTTCTTCATGGTTCGGCTCAAATGTGTCGTTTGGACAAGCCAAATAACGATTCGCCGAGGACTGCGATGACACGCATTGTGTACGGATGTGTGAGCAATTGTTGCTGCAGTCGTGGGTTTGGCTGGTTTGCGGAAGAAAACTGCAGCCGGAAATGAAAAAGGCCTTGTTTTAACAAGGCCTTTAATCAAAATCGCTGGTGCCCAGGAAGGGACTCGAACCCCCACGGAGTTACCCGCTAGTACCTGAAACTAGTGCGTCTACCAATTCCGCCACCTGGGCAC
>JAGTRV010000015.1 GCA_018262245.1 Pseudomonadota bacterium
CACCATCTTCTATCCATTCGTTACATCACATCCACATGCCAGAAATTACTCTTGTCGAAGTCGAGAGCGCAGTGAATCCCTCTGTCGCAGTGATCTGGCTGCACGGCCTTGGCGCGGACGGGAGTGACTTTGAACCGATGGTTCCTGAGCTTGGCCTTGCCGACTCACCGGCGGTCCGGTTCATTTTTCCCAATGCGCCTTATCGCCCGGTCACCTGCAATGGCGGATATGTCATGCGAGCCTGGTACGACATCATTTCGCTGGAGCCGAATAGCCGAAAGATTGATGAGGCGGGCCTTCTGGAGTCGAGGGAAATCGTTCGACGACTGATTGAGCGCGAGCAGGAACGGGGGATTCCAAGCCATCGGATATTCCTGGCGGGCTTCTCGCAAGGCGGTGCGGTAGCCTACCTCAGTGCGCTGACACACCCGGAACCGTTAGCTGGCGTCATCGCGCTGTCCACCTATATTCCCGAAGCCAGACTAATCACTGAAAACCTATCCGGGTCCAATCAACAAATACCTTTGTTTGTGGCGCACGGAACCAGCGATGATGTCGTTTCGATCGGACTCGGCCGGCAAGCCATCGAAATCCTGCAACGGTGTGGATTGAGCCCCGAATGGCGGACCTACGACATGCCTCACTCGGTCTGCAGCGAAGAGATTGCTGATCTCGGTACCTGGCTCAGCACCAGGATAATGGCTTTGGGCCACGTGTTCTGAGCCGTTTAGTTACTCGTTGCTACAGAACCACTACGCCTTTGCTGGTATCTAATGGATATCAATGGAAGGAGATTAGCCATGAAACGTTCAGTGATTATCCTTGTTCTCAATCTCTGCCTGCTTGGCGCCGCACAGGCAGAAGACGGCGTGATTGACAAGACAAAATCGGCTGTCGAGCGGGGAACCCAAGCCACCATTCACGGGATTAAACGTGGTGCCGAAGCCGCCGGTCACGGGATCAAGCGCGGCGCAGAAGCGACAGGGCACGGCATTGAAGTCGGCCTGTCAGCGGCAGGTCGAGGCATTCGGCGCGGAGCAGAAGCCACTCATCACGCCATGCACAAGGCCGCAGAAAAGATCAGCCCCTCCTCTGACGGCTGAGCCAAATCAATAGCCAACCATACCCGATCAAAGCGAAGACGAACTGATGCCTGCCCGAATTACTCGCCAGGGGGCTTGTGGCTGCGCAAGGCAATCCAAAGAATGAGTACCACGATCAACGCAGCAATGGTGCTCATCAGTTCAATGGTCACGATGGAATATATTGATTTGCCATGAACTGAAGGATAGCGCTTGTGAAAAGTCACGGTAGCTAGGGATAACCCGCGACCACGCTCGGCAGACTGCCGCCCCCGCCCACCACCATCTCTCCGGAATACCCGTCATCATCGAAATGCTGACGCGTTTCGTCAGTGGCTAGTCCCTTCCGACTTGGTGATCTTGTTCCACACGTTGTATTTGCCGACCGGCTTCTTCATCGGCAGGCGCTTCACTTCCTTGAGCGTCTCGGCGTCGTAGATGATCAGCGCACCATCCATCTCCCACAGGCTGGCCAGCACGTATTTGCCGTCGCGGGTGAATTCGACGTGGGCAAAAGTCTTGCCCGGTTCGGGCTTCAGTTCGGCGACGACTTCCAGCGTCTCCTTGTCGATGATCTGCATGGTGTCCTTGAACTCCTTGCTCATCATCGAATCGGTCCACGCATAGCGGCTGTTTTCGTGGCTGCGCATGAAGAAGCCGGGGCCACGGGTCTTGATCTGCTTGATCGTCTGCCAGGTCTTCATGTCGATGATGCTGATCAGGCCTTCGTTCAGGTTCGGCGTCGCCATGACAGTCTTGCCCTGCCACGGCCAGCTGATGCCGGAACCGAGGTGCGGCATACCGGGTAGCTGGAGGTCGGCAATTTTCTTGCGGGCATCGAGGTTGACCACCTGGCCGCTGACAACACTCTTCGAATCGTTGCGCGAGGCGCCCATCAGTTCGTCGTAGCCCTGAGTGAAGAAGAAATCGTCGAGGTAGTCGTCGAGCTGCGTACGCTGCGGGTTGAGGAAGCCGGGAATAAAAGCGCCCTCCTGGTACTTGTAGTCGTGGATCATGCCCGCCGGGATAGCATCCGCCTTCGGGTTGTACGAGACTTCCCAGACCTCCTTGACGTCCTTCAGCGCGGCAACGAAGCTCTGACGCGGCGAGGCATCGTAGACGGCCGAAACGCGCGAGCTCACCTTGCCGTCCTTGTCAGCCACCGGCAGGATTTTGGCCACATTCAATTCGGCATCAAGAATGACCAGGCTGTGCGGCAGGTAATTGGCCACCGCCACCCACTTGCCATCACCGGAAACTGCGGCATTGCGTGTATTGATACCGGCGCGGACTTCGGCCACCACTTTCAAATTCCACATATCGAACTTGGTGATCCAGCCATCGCGCGAGGCGAAGAAAACGTAGCGGCCGTCCGGTGTGAATTTCGGCCCACCATGCAGGGCGAAGCGCGACTGGAAGCGATGGATCGGTTCCAGCTTGTCGCCGTCGAGAATGGACACGTGGTGATCCCCCGATTCCACAACGACGAACAGGTTCAACGGGTCGGCCTTGAACTGCGGCTTGTCCGGCAGGCTGCCCGGGGCGAAATTGACGATGCGCGAAGCCTTGATTTCCTTCTCGCCCCAAACCGGCATCGGCGTAATCGGCGTGTAGGCGTACTCAACCAGCGCCTTGATTTCCTCGTTATTCAGTTGCTGGCCAAAACCAAGCATCTGCGTGGCAGGCCTGCCTTCGCGGATGACCTTCTCGGCCTCCTGCTTGCGCAGCCGGGCAAGGTTATCCGGCAACAGCGCCGGGCCGATGCCACCCAATCGATCTACCCCATGGCAGGCAGCGCAATGCTGCTTGAAATTGGCGACAACATCGGCAGCTTCGGCCAGTTGCGCCATACCGAACAGGAAGTAGGCGGCAAAGCCGGCCGGGATCAGGATTTTCCCGATGCTGCGTAAATTCATGCTGCAATCTCGTCGTCGGAAAGGTAGCAACCGGGATCTTCCGCCCAGGCATCGCCAGTCATTTGCTGGGCACGAACGCGGGTATTACCGTTGCAAATTTGCAGGTAGGCACAGGTACCACAGCGCCCCTTGACGGCCCGCGGGTGCTGCTTCAACCCGGCCATCAGTTCATCCGAGG
Organism: Pseudomonadota bacterium; assembly: GCA_018262245.1. GTDB lineage: Bacteria > Pseudomonadota > Gammaproteobacteria > Burkholderiales > Rhodocyclaceae > Azonexus. Next base: position 3,177 of record JAGTRV010000015.1, read on the forward strand.
TATCTGGCCAGATCTCCGAAAATGGCCGATCCTTGACGTTGCCCAGATTGTGGTGCCACCACATGGTGTCCGGATGCACATTGCCCAGGTTGTCGATGTTGGCGACATTGACGCCCGACGAGTTGCCGCCCCACTGACGCAGTTTGGCTTCGACATGCGCCGCCTTGTCCGGGAAACGCCGGCGCACCCAGTGCAGGAAATAGACACCGTCGGCATCGTTGTTGCCGGTCGTGAATTCCTTGTTCAGCCCGCGCTGGTTGTACTCCCAGCAGGTATCGAACAGCAGGTCCATCGCCCAGCGTGTCAGCTTGTGCTGGGCGTCGTCCTTGCGGTTCTTGTTGCCGCGCCCGGCGTAATTGAGGTGCGAAAAATAGAAGCGGTCGATGCCTTCGTCCTCGACCAGCTTGAGCAGACCGGACAGATCGTGGGCGTTGTCCTGGGTCATCGTGAAGCGGACGCCTATTTTCAGCCCCAGATCACGACACAGGCGGATGCCTTTCAGCGAGGCCTCGAAAGCGCCATCCATACGCCGGAACTTGTCGTGCGTTTCGCGAATGCCATCCAGCGAAACGCCGACGTAGTTGAAATCGCACTCGGCGATCTTGCCGATGTTGTTTTCGTCGATCAGCGTGCCATTCGACGACAGGCCGACGTAAAACCCCTTGGTCTTGGCACGCTTGGCGATGTCATAGATATCTGGTCGCAGCAGTGGCTCACCACCGGAAAGGATCAGCACCGGCACCTTGAAGCCCTTGAGGTCATCCATCACCGTGAAAACCTGCTCGGTGCTCAACTCGCCAGGAAAATTTGTGTCGGCGGAAATCGAATAGCAATGCTTGCAGGTCAGATTGCAGCGCCGGATCAGGTTCCAGATCACCACCGGGCCGGGCGGGTTGCGTTTTGGCCCAAGCGGCGTTGGCTCGGCGATTTCCTGCATGTATTGTGAAATGCGAAACATGATTTTCCTGACGTTGGGTCCTGCGACATTCAATGGCAGCACGCTGCGCGATGCCTTGACTTGCGTCAATCACAGCCAGATTGGGCGGCTAGGTACGTGGCGTCGCCCTTGCGGTATACTCCCACGATGAGCGCGAAACCACTGAATTCAGCCAGCAACGAGCTGGCGCTCCCCGGCCATTGGGCTGCCGCAATCGAGCCCAGGCTGACCTCCGGCGAAACAACGCAGGCATGGCTGGAAATCGACCTCGATAATCGCCTGAAATTTTCCAGCGGCCTGGTCCTGGTGACCAATCGCCGCCTGCTTGCCCTGCCGGCGGGTGAGACTGACTGGCAGGAATGGCCACTACGTGGCGGCCTGACGCTGAACCATCACGACCATGCCGGGGTCGGCGCTCTCGAACTGATCGACGAACAGGGCCAGCTGGCCACCTGGCGTTACACGCTGGCCAAGAACCTGGCTGCCTTGCGCGTCATCAGCGAATTTGACCTGAACCGCGACAGCATCGTGTCCGGCCAACCTGTGCAGCGGACCACCGAAGATTGCTGCCCAAAATGCAAGGCACCGTTGCCGCCGGGTGAAGATGAGTGCCCGATCTGCAACCGTGAAGCCACCGTCGCCCCGTCCACCTGGACGCTGTTCCGCCTCTGGCGCTTCGCCCGCCCTTATCGCTGGCAACTGCTCACCGGTTTCCTGCTGACGCTGGCCTCGACTGCGGCCCAACTGGTCCCGCCCTACCTGACCATGCCGCTGATGGACAACGTGCTGATCCCGTTCCAGAACGGCAAGCCGATCGACTGGCCACTGGTCTCGATGTATCTCGGTGGTCTGTTCGGCGCCGCCATGCTGGCCTGGGTGCTCGGCTGGATTCGCACCTACATCCTGTCGCTGGTTTCCGAACGCATGGGCCGCGACCTGCGCACCACCACCTATGAACACCTGATGGGACTCTCCCTGGAGTATTTCGGCGGCAAGCGCACCGGCGACCTGATGGCGCGGATCGGCAACGAAACCGACCGCATCAACATCTTCCTGTCACTCGACTTGCTCAATTTCGCCACCGACGTGCTGATGATCACGATGACTGCGGTCATCCTGTTCAGCATCAACCCCTGGCTGGCCCTGGTCACCTTGCTGCCGCTGCCGATCATCGGCTGGATGATTCACTTCGTCCGCGAAAAACTGCGTACCGGCTTCGAGAAGATCGACCGCGTCTGGGCTGAAGTGACCAACGTGCTGGCCGACACCATTCCCGGCATTCGCGTCGTCAAGGCCTTTGCCCAGGAAAAGCGCGAAAGCGAGCGTTTCCGCGCCGCCAACGAACACAACCTGCAGATGAACGACAAGCTGAACAAGACCTGGTCCTTGTTCACGCCGACCGTCACCCTGCTCACCGAAGTCGGCCTGCTGGTCGTCTGGGTCTTTGGCATCTGGCAGATTTCCAAGGGCAACAGTTCAGTCGGCGTGCTGACCGCCTTTCTCGCCTACATCGGCCGCTTCTACACCCGCCTCGACTCGATGAGCCGCATCGTTTCGGCCACCCAGCGCGCGGCCTCCAGCACCAAGCGCATTTTCGACATTCTCGACCATGTCTCCAGCGTTCCCGAGCCGACCAACCCGGTGCATCTGTCCGGCGTCACCGGCCAGATCGAGCTGAAGAAGGCTGGCTTCCGCTATGGCACCCGTGCCGTCACGCGCGACGTCGACCTGATCATCCAGCCCGGCGAAATGATCGGCCTGGTTGGCCATAGCGGCTCCGGAAAATCGACGCTGGTCAATCTGATCTGTCGCTTCTATGACGTTTCCGAAGGCCAGGTACTGATCGACGGCGTCGATGTTCGCTCGGTACCAGTCGCCGAATTCCGCAGTCACATCGGCCTCGTCTTGCAGGAGCCATTCCTGTTCTTCGGCACGATTGCCGACAACATTGCCTACGGCAAGCCGAACGCGACGCGCCAGGAAATCATTGCCGCCGCCCGCGCCGCCCATGCCCACGAGTTCATCCTGCGCCTGCAGCATGGCTATGACTCGCTGGTTGGCGAGCGAGGCCAGGGCCTGTCCGGCGGTGAGCGTCAGCGCATCTCGATTGCCCGCGCCCTGCTGATTGACCCACGTATCCTGATTCTCGACGAGGCCACTTCGGCGGTCGACACCGAGACCGAGAAGGAAATCCAGAAGGCACTCGACAATCTGGTCAAGGGCCGCACCACCATTGCCATTGCCCACCGTCTGAGCACGCTGCGCAAGGCCGACCGGCTGGTCGTCATGGATCGCGGCAAGATTGTCGAGGTGGGCAACCACGACGAACTGATGGCCAAGGAAGGCCATTACTTCAAGCTCTATATGGCCCAGGCCCGCAACGTCGACACCGAACCGATGTTGCCGCGTACGACCAGCCAGCCCAAGACTCACGCGGAATAAGCCCATGTCGAACCCCAATTTCCAACTGCAACGTGACAGCTACGGCCGACTCGTTTTGACTGACCAAAACGGCAACCTTCATGAAGGCGTCACCCCGGTGCGCGCTTTTCCCATTGCCGCCCCCGACGAAGGCTTGTCGCTGGTCAATTACGAAGGCCATGAAGTTGCCTGGATCGAGAATCTCGCCGATCTGCCGCCGGCCATTGCCCAATTGATCGAGGCCGACCTGGCCAGCCGCGAATTTGTGCCGGAAATCGAGCGTATTGAGGAAGTCTCCAGCTTCGCCTGCCCAAGCACCTGGCAACTCATCACCAATCGCGGCAAAGCCGAACTGATCCTCAAAGGCGAGGAAGACATCCGTCGCCTGAGCCAGACGCGCCTGCTGATTGCTGACGCCAACGGTATCCAGTTTCTCGTCCGCGACCTGAGCCTGCTTGATCGCAACAGCCGCAAGCTGCTCGACCGTTTCCTGTAATTCGTTGTGTAACAGCCTGTGCAGAAGTGTGACAATTTTGCACAGCGGTCAGCCGCAAACGACGCGAAAGCGTTAATAATGCTGAAACAAGACATTCATCACTGCCGGCCACTGGAGCCATAGCCAAGAGCATGAAGAACAAGGACATTATTTTCCGGGACACGATTTCGCTTCGCGGCCCGAGCATCTGGACCTACCCGCCTTCGATCGAAACCTGGATCGACATCGGCGAACTCGAAGACTTCCCTTCTGACAAGATTCCCGGCCTCTACGAGCGCCTGTCGACCTGGTTGCCGTCGCTGATCGATCATCGCTGCAACTACGATGAGCGTGGTGGCTTCCTGCGCCGCCTGAAGGAAGGGACCTGGGCCGGTCACATCCTCGAACACGTCGTCCTTGAACTGATGACGCTGGCCGGACTGCCGGACGGCTTCGGCCGCACTCGCGAGACCACTACCCGCGGTGTGTACAAACTGGTCGTCAGTAATTTCCACGAAGAATGTACCCGTCTGGCGCTCGAAACCGGGCGCGAACTGCTGCTGGCTGCGATCAAGAACGAACCCTTCGACCTTGAAGAAGCGATCAAGCCGCTGCGTCGCCGGGTAGACCGCAAGTACCTCGGCCCGTCGACCGCCGCCATCGTGCAAGCCGGCGAAAAACGTGGCATCCCGCATATTCGTCTGCTCGACGACGGCAACCTGGTCCAGCTCGGTTACGGTGCCGCGATGCGCCGCATCTGGACGGCCGAAACCGACCAGACCAGCGCCATCGCCGAAACCATTTCCCGCGACAAGGACCTGACCAAGGAGTTGATCTCGTCGGTCGGTGTGCCGGTGCCGGAAGGTCGTGAAGTCGATAGCGCCGACGACGCCTGGGAAGCAGCCGAGGACATCGGCGTGCCAGTCGTTGTCAAACCCACCGACGGCAACCACGGCCGCGGCGTTTTTATCGATCTGACGACCAAGGAAGAGGTCGCCAAGGCCTATGCCATCGCGACCGAGGAAGGCTCCGGCGTGCTCGTCGAGCGCTCGATCCAGGGCATCGAACACCGCCTGCTGATCGTCGGTGGCAAGCTGGTCGCGGCCAACCGCAGCGACCTGATCACGGTGACCGGCGACGGCAAGTCGACCGTGCTCGAACTGATCGCCAGCCAGGTCAATACCGACCCGCGCCGCGGCACCACCGAACTCCACCCGCTGTCGATCATCAAGATCGACACGGCAGCCCGCATGGAACTCGAACGCCAGAAGTTGGAAGCTGACAGCGTGCCTGCCAAGGGCCGCGAAGTACTGATCCAGCGCAACGCCAACCACGCTTTCGACTGTACCGACGAAGTCCATCCCGACACAGCCGCCGTCGCCTCGCTGGCCGCCCGCGTCGTCGGCCTTGACATCGCCGGCATCGACCTGGTCTGCAAGGACATCTCGAAGCCGCTGGCCGAACAAGGCGGCGCCATCGTCGAAGTCAATGCCGGCCCCAGCCTGCTGATGCACATCAAGCCGGGCATCGGCAAGCCGCGTCCGGTTGGTCAGGCCATCGTCGACAACCTGTTTGCCCCGGAAGAAAGCGGTCGTATTCCGCTGGTCGGCGTCACCGGCACCCATGGCCGCAACACCGTGGCCAAACTGGTTGCTCACCTGATCTATCTTTCCGGCCAACATGGTGGACTGGCCTGCACGGACGGCATGTTCCTGGCCCGTCGCCAGGTTCAGAAAACCAGCGCCGCCAACTGGGAAGGCGGACGTCGCCTGCTGCTCAATCGCGCCGCACAAGCGGCCGTGATCGAGAACGGCCCCGACGTCATCCTTGGTGAAGGCCTGCCCTACGACCGCTGCTCGGTTGGTATCGTCACCAACATCTCGTCTGAAGTCGAAGACCTGTCGCGCTGGGATGTCCAGCCGACCGGCGGCGAGTACTATACGACGCCGCGTTCGATCTACCGGACGCAGGTCGATGTCGTGCTGCCTAACGGCCATGCCGTGCTCAACGCCGAGGACGAACTGGTCGCTGATTTCGCCGAACTGTGCGATGGCGAAGTGATCTTCTTTGCCTGCGACCCGGCCAACCCGACGCTGGTCGCCCATCTTGCGGCCGGCAAGCGCGGCGTCACGGTGATCGACAACCGCATCGTGCTGCGCTCCGGCGCCGATGAAACCCGCCTTTGCCGCTTGGTTGATGCACCGTATATCGGCAAGGCCAAGCAATCGACCAGTATCGCCAACGTACTGGCTGCCATAGCCGCAGGCTGGGCCATGGGCCTCAGCCAGGAAGTGCTGACCGTCGGTATCAAGACTTTCAGCCTAGAAATCGCCGACCCGGCAGCCCTGCTCCCGCAGAGCGCCCGCAAGTCGCAACCCGCCAAGAAGCCGGCGATCACCCGGAAATAACAAGGATTTAGCGTCATGGACGTTTCCCGCATTCGTGCCTTGCGCGGCCCCAACCTGTGGAGCCGCCACACCGCGATTCAGGCCATCGTCACCTGCGAAGGTGCCGAACTAGCCATTGCCGACCTGCCCGGCTTCGAAGCCCGCCTGCGCGAGCGCTTCCCGGAACTCGGCGACCTGATTCCGTCGGATCACCTCGACACGGTTTCCATGGCTCACGCTCTGGAATTCTGTGCCCTCGGCCTGCAGGCCCAGTCCGGCTGCCCGGTCACCTTCAGCCGGACGACCCAGACGGTCGATGCCGGCGTCTATCAGGTGGTCGTTGAGTATTCCGAAGAAGACGTTGGCCGCCTGGCCTTCGAGCGCGCCGAGCAGCTTTGCCAGGCCGCCCTCGACGACACCCCGTTCGATCTCGACGGCGTGCTCAAGGAAATACGCGACCTCGACGAAGACATCCGCCTTGGCCCCTCAACCGGCGCCATCGTCTCGGCAGCCATTGCCCGTGGCATCCCGATCCGCCGCCTGACCCAGGGCAGCCTGGTCCAGTTCGGCTGGGGCAGCAAGCAGAAGCGCATCCAGGCCGCCGAAACCAGCTTCACCAGTGCGATTGGCGAAGCCATTGCCCAGGACAAGGAACTGACCAAGAAGCTGCTGCACGCCTCCGGTGTTGCCGTGCCTTACGGCCGCCCGGTCGAAGATGAGGACGACGCCTGGGTCGCTGCCCAGGAAGTCGGTCTGCCGGTCGTCGTCAAGCCGCAGGATGGCAATCAGGGCAAGGGCATTTCGGTCAATCTGACCACCGAGGAACAAGTCCGCCGCGCCTACCGCGTCGCCATCGAATACCGCGACGACATCATGGTCGAGAAATTCCTCTCCGGCCACGACTGGCGCCTGCTGGTCATCGGCGACAAGCTGATCGCCGCCGCCCGCCGTGATCCGCCACTGGTCATTGGTGACGGCACGCACACGGTCCGCGAACTGGTCAACATCGTCAATAGCGACCCGCGTCGCTCGGACGGCCACGCCACCTCACTGACCAAGATCCGTTTCGACGAGATCGCCCTCGCCCGCCTCGAAGAGCAGGGTTACAGCGCTGACTCCGTACCCGGTCGCGGCGTTCGTGTCGTGCTGCGCAACAATGCCAATCTGTCCACCGGCGGCACGGCCACCGACGTCACCGATGACGTCCATCCGGAACTGGCCGCCGCTGCCGTTGCTGCCGCACAAACGGTTGGTCTGGACATCTGCGGCATCGACGTCGTCTGCGACACCATGCACAAGCCGCTCGAGGAGCAAGGCGGCGGCATCGTCGAATGCAACGCTGCCCCCGGCCTGCGCATGCACCTCGACCCGTCCTTCGGCAAGGGCCGCCCGGTCGGCGAAGCCATCGTCGGCATGATGTTCCCGGATGGCGACAATGCCCGCATTCCGGTCGTTGCCATTGCCGGCACCAACGGCAAGACGACGACCAGCCGCCTGATCGGCCGCATTTTCGAATCGAACGGCCTGCGCGTCGGCATGACCAGCACCGATGGCATCTACATCGAAGGCAAGCGTATCGATACCGGCGATTGCTCCGGCCCGCGTAGCGCCCGTAACGTACTGATGCACCCGGACGTCGATGCCGCCGTTTTCGAAACAGCCCGCGGCGGTGTGCTGCGCGAAGGTCTCGGCTTCGACCTGTGCGATGTCGCCGTCGTCACCAACATCGGCCTCGGTGACCACCTCGGCCTCAATTACGTCACTACGGTCGATGAACTGGCCGTCGTCAAGCGCGTCATCGTCGAAAACGTGGCACCGCATGGCACCGCCGTCCTCAATGCGACCGATCCGATCGTCGCCTCGATGGCCAACCACTGTCCGGGCGACGTCATCTTCTTCGCCCGCGACCGTAACCATCACGTTCTGGCCACGCACCGCGCGCAAGGCAAGCGGGTCGTCTATGTCGAACGCGACGCGATCATTTTTGGCGAAGGCGGCCGCAAGAAGCACCGCGTGCCGCTGGCCAACGTGCCGCTGACCCGCAACGGCAGCATCGGCTTCCAGGTCGAGAACGCCATGGCAGCTGCAGCCACCGGCTGGGCTCTGGGTTATGACTGGCCGGTCATCGAGCGTGCGCTGGCCAATTTCGTCAGCGATGCGACGACCGCGCCGGGCCGTTTCAATGTGTTCGACTTCAAAGGGGCAACGCTGATTGCCGACTACGGCCATAACCCGGACGCCATCCAGGCGCTGGTCAAGGCAGTCGAAAACATGCCGGCCGTCCGTCGTTCAGTCGTTATCAGCGGCGCCGGTGACCGTCGTGACGAAGATATCCGTCAGCAAACCGAAATTCTTGGCGAAGCCTTCGACGATGTGATCCTCTACCAGGATGCCTGCCAGCGCGGCCGGGCCGATGGCGAAGTGATCGGCCTGTTGCGTGACGGCCTGGCCAACGCCAGCCGTACCAAGCAGATCGACGCCATCACCGGCGAATTCGTGGCCATCGATACTGCGCTGAACCGCCTGCAACCCGGCGACCTCTGCCTGATCCTGATCGATCAGGTCGAAGAAGCACTGGCGCACATTGAAAAGCGGATAGCAGCCGGCTAAAGCAAGCTGCCCACCAAGCCAAAAAAAGCCCGGCCAACGCCGGGCTTTTTTTGGCCAGCCAGCATGCATTTGGAATAGTTCCGACTGCCTTCCCAGAATTACATCGTACAGCTGGGAACTTCGCTAGCGGATTGCCTGACTACCCTATATAGGAACACCCGTTATAGCGCGACTAGAAATTGCCGCTACGTCACACGGTGTTCGGTAACAATTACAGTTGAAAGCGCATCCATGCTGACCCCCGCCTCAACATTCCGCCGTGGCCCGCTTCCGGCGCCCACCGACAAAGCAACTGCCGAGCGCATTCTCGACATCCGGCGATGGACCGACAAGCTGATCACCGTGCGCACGACACGCAACGTGTCATTCCGCTTCCAGCCCGGCCAATTCGCGCGGATAGGCATCGCCAGTGACCGCGGCGGCACGATCTGGCGCCCTTACTCGATGGTTTCGGCCAATTACGATGAGCATCTGGAGTTCTTCTCGATCATCGTGCCCAATGGCGCCTTCAGTACAAAACTGGCACTAGCCTCGGTCGGGGATACCCTCTATGTGGAAAAGCAGCCCTACGGTTACCTGACAACAAGCCGCTTTGTCGGCGGGCAGGATCTCTGGATGCTGGCCACCGGCACCGGAATTGCACCATTCCTGTCCATCCTGCGCGACCCTGAGGTCTGGGCACAGTACGACAATCTGCTGCTCGCCTACAGCGTTCGCCACATTTCCGAACTCGCCTATCGAAACGAGATTGCCGCCATCGCACAGGACGAGCCTTTCGCCGAGCATGGCCACAAGTTGCGCTTTGCCCCGATTGTCACGCGGGAAGCAGTTCCCGGCATGCTGAATCGTCGACTGACCGACCTGTTGCACGACGGAGAACTGGAGAAAAGCATCGGCCTGCCCATCGATGCCGAGCGAGCTCGCATGCTGATCTGTGGCAACCCCCAAATGCTTGACGACGTACGCCAGGTACTGACCGCACGCGGCTTTCGCCCCGACCTTGGGCGAGCCCCCGGCCACTTTGCCTGCGAGAATTATTGGTAAAGTAAGCGATCTGCCCAACTGAAAGGAAGCGCTCGCTGTGCCTGCAATGAGATCACAAGCCATATTTCGCATCGAATTGTGCAGCGGGGAGATTCGTCGCTGGCGATACCTCGGGGCGGACGCTCGCTCCTTGGTCTGGTGGCGAGACATGGAAAGCGGGCAGGAATTCAACGAGTCCAGCCTGATGTATGCCTGGCGAATCCTTGATGAGGAAAACGAGCGGCCGTTGGCGGCTCAGGATAGCCACCCATGATGAGACAGATGCATCTCAGGCGGCCGGCCCATTTCCCCTCTGCCGATCCCGGAAGGATCTGCCCGGAACGCTCCGTCAGCGACTGATGCGTAAACCCGTTTTTTTCAGGATTCGGGTCGAATAGAGAATATCGTTCGCCCGACAGGCATCGCCCAGCAGGGTACGTATTTCCGCCGCCTTGGCCGAGCACTCCTGGCGTGAGGCACCATGCACCATGGCAAACAGGTTATAGGGCCAGGCTGGCAGGGCGCGCGGACGGCGATAGCAGTGGGTGACAAAATCCAGGGCGCCGATACGGGCACCCAGTTCGTCCACCTGCTCGTCGGCAACATCCCATACCGTCATGCCGTTGGCGGTCCAGCCGATGGCGTAGTGGTTGGGCACGGCACCGATGCGGCGAACGATGCCCGAGGCGAGCATGGCCCGCAGGCGCCGCATGACTTCTTCGGGACTCAAGCCCAGTTGCTCGGCAATCGCGTGATAGGGGCGCGAGACAAGGGGCAGACCGCCCTGCGTCGCAACGATCAGGGCACGGTCGATGTCGTCAATCACCGCCTTGCCTCCAGCTTCATTTCGACAAAGAACTCGCGCTCCTTGGGGAAGGCATAGACCGGCAAGCCGGTATCGCGCTCGATGCGGGCGATCGCCTCGGCAATACCTTCCTTCGTCTCGGTGGCCAGCACAAACCACATATTCAGTTCATGCTCGCGGCGGTAATTGTGGGCAACCTCGGGCAATGCATTGACCAGCGCCGTCACCTCGTCGTAGCGCGCCTCCGGTGCAGCCAGCGCGGCCAGCACGAAAGCACCACCCATTTCCTCGATCTGGAACATCGGCCCGAAACGGGTCAGCACCTTGTCGGCCAGCAAAGCTTGCAGGCGCGCCAGCAATTCGGCTTCCTCGATGCCAAGTTGTGCCGCCGCTTCGGCATAGGGACGTTCGCAGATCGGAAAGTCGCCCTGCAATTGGGCGAGGATTTTCCGGTCGAGATCGGAGAGTTCAGGCATAGCGGGCACCGTTCTGCTTGAAGCGCGTCAGAGAGAACAGGACTTCGTGGGCACAGGCCTCAAGCCCATGACGTTGGCGGAGCTCGGTAATGGTGGCTTCGACCTCACCGCGTTCACGACCGTGGATCATGCAGAACAGGTTGTACGGCCAGTCAGGCAAGCGACGCGGCCGACGGTAGCACAGCGTCACCCCCGGTTCTTCGGCCAGCGCACGGCCAATGGCGCTGACCTGATCATCCGGGATGTCATGAACCAGCATGGCGTTGGCGCGGAAGCCAAGTTCGTGATGGCGGACGACCACGCCGAAACGTTTGATCGCCCCCTCCTCCAGCCAGCGCCGAATGCGGCCGATGACTTCCGGTTCCGAGGCGCCGATGCGCTCGGCAATCAGTGCAAAGGGCCGAATGAACAGGGGCAACCCTTCCTGCAACACGGAAACCAGGCGCCGCTCAGCTTCATCCATCAGCGCAACGGGCTTCACCGGCAGGGCAGTGGCCACCGATTTCTGCTTGCCGCCGTTCAGGCAAAAGCCGAGATCAATGTGAAACTCTTCCAGCAAAGGCAAGGCCAGCAGCGGGTAGCCGGCAGCCAGTTCGATGGCGCCGAGGCTGGCCTGCAGACGCCCTTCGCTGGCCGCAGTAACGACGAACCACAGGTTGTAGCGATGCTCGCGCTCGTAGTTGTGATTAACCTCGGGAAAGCGATTGACTGCCGCCGCGACCGCTTCGAGCTTCTCCGGTGGCACGGCCATCGCAGCCAGCGTCGAGGCACCGATACGCTTGGGCGCAAAGACGGCGCCAACCCGGGAAATCTTGCCTTCGCGCCTCAGGTTTTCGAGGCGGCCGAGAATAACCTTCTCGCCGACCCCCAGGCGCGAGGCCAGCTCGGCAAACGGGGCGGATACCAGCGGAAAATCACGCTGGAAGTCGTTGAGCAACTGGAAGTCGAGCGCGTCGTCCATCAGAAGCCAATACGCACAGCGCGAGAGGTGAAGAAGATGCCGGAAGGGCTTTCCGCCAGGATTTCACCCAGCTTGGCAAAGGTTTCGGTGTTGTAGATGAGCACCTTGTTATCGTCGCGCGCCGACAGCCAGACATTTTCGCCACGCGGGGCGAACTCCATGTGCAGGATGCCCTTGCCCGGCTCGAAAGCGTGCACCACCTTGCCAGCCAGGGTGTCGATCACATCGACCTTGCCGTTGTCCGGGAAGGCGAAGTTGACCCAGATCTGGCGACCATCCGGCCGGGCCATGACGAAGACTGGCTGACCACGTACCGGAATGCGGCCGACCTCCTTCCAGGTCGCGACATCGACGACCAGCACTTCATGCCGACCGATCGCTGGCAGATAGGCCTTGCCCTGAGCCACCGACCAGCCGCGCAGGTGCGGCATCTTGAAGACCGGCAGTTTTTCCTGGCCGCGGCCGTAATTTTCGAGAATCTTGCGGCTGCCCTTTTCCGTCTGCCAGAGGTCGAGCAACGCAATGCCGTCTTCGCCGAACAGACCGGCCATGTAGTGGCGGCCATCCGGCGTCACCAGTCCATCGTAAGGTTGAGTGCCGGCCGTGAAACGCTGCGTTGTCGGTTGTTTCGGATTGCTGAAATCGCTGACCCAGATTTCGCCGCCTTCGAACAAGGCATAGGCAAATTTGTTACCAGCCGTATCGGCCAAACCGACCACCTTGGAGAACTGGCCCGGGGCAAACTCAGCCGGTACCTCTGACAGCAGTTCGAGCGTTTCGGCATCGAAGGCCTTGATGCCGCCCGGCGTGTAATTCTGGGCAACGACAATGCGGCCATCCTGCGAGATCGAGCCGCCGATGGCGTTGCCGGACTGGATGATGCGCTTGACGATCTTCGCTTCGAGCAGATCGATCTTGGTCAGCCCGCCATCACGACCGAAGATGAAGGCATAGCGACCATCGCGAGAATAGACGGCGGAGGCATGCGAGAGATCGCCAAGGCCACCGATCCGGGCATAGGGCTGGCGCGACGTGGTATTGACCAGCGTGACGTGGCCGCTGGCCCGTTCGATGATCAGGCCGAGATCGCCTGTGCCGCGCAGTTGCGGGCCGGCGCAGGCGTTGAGCAGGAGGGCGAAGGCAAGACTCAGCAGCAGGCGCATGGCGTTCTCATTGAGGGAATTCAGTCATCAGTTTATCGACTATCCATGCCGCTTCGGCTTCGGACATGAACTGTTTCCACGGCGGCATCGGCGTACCCGGACGACCGTAGTAGATGGTCGCCGCCAGTCCTTCGGCCGGCTTGTCGCGCAAGGTCTCCGGCAACAGCGCCGGACCGAGCCCACCTTTCAGCGTCATGCCATGGCAGGAGCCGCAATCCTGGCGAACGAGATGGACCAGTTCCTTCTGGCGGGCGTAATCCGGCTCGCTGGCAAAGGCCGACTCCGCACCCACCAGGCTCGCGGAGGACACCAGAAAAAGGATCAAAAACGATTTACTCACCGACAACGACGGCACCTTTCATTTCCGGATGCGGCCCGCAATGATACTCGTAGCGTCCGGGCTTCTCGAAGCGACGTTGCCAGCTTTCATCAGGGAACATCCGCTCGGACTCCAAGCCACCCTCTGACGGAAAAACAACCGAATGGCTGGTCCGTTTCTCGTGATTGGTCCAGCGGACACTATCGCCCACCTTGATACTCACTTCCGGCGGCGCGAATTGATAACCTTCGATACTTATCTCAGCAACATTCTGAGCCAAGGCAGAAATGGAAAAGAGCGCCAGCAGCAGCGGCGCTCTTTTCAGAGACATCCATCCGGGGTACAACAAGATTCCGGATGGCATGCGGTTTTACTGCTTGGCAGCCTTCACGTCGCCATCAGCGCCCAGGCCCAGCGTGTGGCCAAAGGAGACATGATGGAAACGGCCGCCGGCATTGTCGGCGTGAATGGCGATGCCGAACGGAACAGCCTTGCCCGGTGCCAGATTGACGCCACCAGCCAGCTTGCGGGTGAAGGTCACGGTGTAGGTATCGCCAGCCTTGGTGGCCTCGGCGGCAACACCGGCCTTGCCGTTTTCCATGTTGCGCTTGTCACTGACGGTACCGTCAACCGCCTTGCCACCGCCACTGCTCTTCCACTGCATCAGGTCCATCGAACCAGCGGAAACATACTTGGTCTTGGTGTCAGCAGCGCCCGGCATCGTGCGCGCATCCTTGTGACAAGCAGCCCAACAACCGGCCTGATCAGCCAGCGGCACCTTGTCGCTCGGGAACATGACGCTGGCCTTCAGCTCATTGTCCTTGTCGGAATGGTCGAAACCACCGCCCGGTGCCTTGAACGTCAGGCGGACATAGAGGTTGGTCGCATCATAGGCTGCCTGCACGGTCACCGGGTAGGTCATCGTCTTCGGCGCGCCTTTCGGCTCCATTTCCTTGCTGGCCAGGCGCTTCAGATCAAGGCTCAGCTTGCCATCTTCAACGTGGCAACCGGCACAGGCTTCACCCTTTTTCAGGCCGCTGGCGCCGCTATGTTCGCCCTTGCCTTGCAGCCACTCGATCGGCGCTGCACCCGGATGGAAAACGTGGATCGTGCTCTTGGCTGCCTTGTTCCAGTCCGGTGCAGCCATCGCAGCTTGCGAACCGAGCGCCATGAAAGCGCCAAAAACGGCCAGGGAAACGAGATTCTTTTGCATCGTGCTTATCTCCGCCAAAATAATTTGCTCATTACGCAGCCGACAACGCCTGCGCTGATTATTGCTGTTTCATATGCTACGGGGGCTTGCGCCCCCGTAGCTTTAAGTCAAATCAAACAATCAACAGTCGATCAATAGATGTCGTGCTGGGTGTTGAAGACGTTGAACTTGCCGGTCGGGGTGATCATCTTCGGATCGGTGATCACCTTCTTCAGGGTCAGCGTCGCATCGTCATAAACCACGATGGCTGACTGGTCGGTCTTGCCGCCCCACAGGGAGATCCAGACTTCCTTGCCATCAGCGCTGTATTCCGGATGAACGGCACGGCGAGTCGCCTTGGTCACCGGCAGGCCGGAATCCTTGGCCACGTTGATAACCTTGACCGGCTTCGACAGGTCAGCCACATCCCAGATTGCAACGGATTCAGCCAGTTCCTTTTCCGGATTCTGCGGCGAGTCAGCCCACAGGTGCTTGGACTTCGGATGGGTCTTGACGAACAAATTGCCCGGAACGTGCTTCACTTCCTGAACAACCTTCCAGTTGTATTCCTTGAACTTGGCATCCGACTTCTTATCCGAAGGTGTGCTGATCAGGGTCAGGACATCGGCACCGAGGTGACCGGTGGTCCATACCGGACCAAATTTCGGATGGGTGAAGTTGGCGCCACGACCCGGGTGCGGGATCTTGGCGACATCGACCAGAGCAGCCAGTTTGCCGGTCTTGGTGTCAACCGCCGCAATCTTGTTGGAAGCATTGGCAGCCACCAGGAAGTAGCGCTTGGAAGCATCCCAGCCACCGTCATGCAGGAACTTGGCGGAACCGATGGTCGTCGTCTTCAGATTTTCGATATCAGAGTAATCGACCAACAGGATCTGGCCGGTTTCCTTGATGTTGATAACCCATTCCGGCTTGGTGAAGGACGCGACGATGGAAGCCACGCGCGGTTCCGGATGGTATTCGCCATCAACGGTCATGCCACGGGTGGAAACGACCTTGCGCGGCTTCAGCGTATCGCCATCCATGATCACGTACTGGGGCGGCCAGTAGGAACCAGCCACGGCGTACTTGTCTTCAAAGCCCTTGAACTTGGAAGTATCGACCGAGCGGGCATCGAAACCGATCTTGACTTCTGCCACAACCGCCGGCTGTTCCATCCACAGGTCGATCAACGACAAGCGACCATCGCGACCGATCACATAAACGTAACGACCGGAAGCAGAAAGACGGGAGATATGAACTGCATAACCAGTCTTGACGATGCTGCGGATTTCCTTGGTATCGCCATCGATCAGAGCCACTTCGCCAGTGTCACGTAGGGTGACGGAGAACATGTTCTTCAGGTTGTACTTGTTCATCTGCTTGGTCGGGCGCTTGTCGACCGGCACCATGACCTTCCAGGAATCCATCGTATCCTTGAAGCTGTACTCGGGTGGCACATCCGGCGTGTTCTGGATGTACTTGGCCATCAGGGTCAGCTCTTCCTTGGTCAGGATGTCGTCGAAGTTGACCATGCCGCCATCGGTACCGTAACCGATAATTTTTTCCAGACGCTGCTGGCCAAGCTTCAGCGTACCGCCTTCGGTAACGTTGCCGTCCTTGTCCTTCTTCGTCCAGTGCGGCTCAAGGTTCTTGCCGGTAGCGCCCTTGCGCAGCACACCGTGACAACCAGCACAACGTTCAAAATAAATCTTCTTGGCCTGTTCTTTTTCGGCAGCCGTCATTTCCGGAGCCGCCTTGGCAGTTTCCTGAGCGAAGGCAGAACCCATGGCAAAAGCCATGGCGCTAAGTGCAAGCATCCCCACTACGTTTTTCTTCATCTTTCCTCTCCTAGAACGAATCGGTTCGCGCCTCGATCCCCGTAACGCGATGCTCGCTAGGTTGAACCTCCAGCCAAATCGCATCCTTGATGCTCATCAAGCTTTTAACCATAAGAAATCCTTTACATTCAAGCAAATATAGTCACATATAACTATCTAATTAATACTTTTTAACTAGCCATCTGAATTGATTTAACCCCCGCTATTGGCAGGCGCCTGTTCCAGCATTAGGATGGCCGCCAAACGGCTGAGATAACGCATGAACACTACAAAACAACTGCAGGGCGGCAAGGTCTGGCTGGTCGGCGCCGGTCCGGGCGATCCGGAACTTCTGACCATCAAGGCAGCGCGACTGATTTCAATGGCCGACGCCATTGTGTATGACCACCTGGTCGGCAATGGCATCATGGATATGGCCCGGGCCGATGCCCGCCTGGTCTATGCCGGCAAGGAATCCTCCAAGCACACGATGCCGCAGGACTCCATCAACCAACTACTCGTCGACCTCGCCAACGAAGGCTTGTCGGTGGTTCGACTGAAGGGTGGCGACCCGTTCATTTTCGGACGCGGCGGCGAAGAACTCGAAACCCTGGTCGCCTCCGGCGTTCCGTTCGAGGTGGTTCCAGGCGTCACGGCGGCCGCTGGTTGCGCCGCCTACGCAGGCTTCCCGCTGACCCATCGCGATCACGCCCAGTCGGTTACTTTCGTTACCGGGCATTTGAAGGACGGCACCGTCAATCTCGATTGGGCCGCCTTGGCGCGTCCCTGCCACACCGTCGTCTTCTACATGGGCATCGGCGCCGCCGAGGAAATCTGCCGACAGATGATCAATCATGGCCTGCCTTCAATGACGCCCGCCGCTGTCATCCGCAATGGCACGCAATCCGACCAGCGAACCCTGCTCGCCACACTCGGCACCCTGCCCCATCGCATTGCCGAATCCGGCATCAAGCCACCGGCGCTGATCGTCGTCGGCAGCGTGGTCGGGCTGCACGAAAAACTCAACTGGTTCGAAAAACAATGAAATACCTCTGGTTAATCGCCGCCCTCTTCGCTGGCCAAGCCTATGCCTACTCGCCCGACGAGTTGCGCGGTGACTGCCAGGCAGCAGAGGAAATGTATGCCAAGCAAAAGAGCAGCGATCCTTATCACTCGATCCGCAGCGCCCGTTGCATCGCCTACGTCGCCGGCTTCGCTGACAGCTATGCCATCAGCGACTATCTGGCTGAAAAAATCGGCGTCAAACTGAACGCCTTCTGCCTGCCGAACGACCCGGATCTATCAATGCGACTGGTCCGCGCCGTGGTTATCCACGTCGAGCGAGTGCCGCCCAACACGACCATGAGCACCGCAACACTGGTAGCTGGCGCACTGGCAAAAGCATTTCCCTGTAGCGAAGCCCTTGAATCAAAGAAGTGATTCATGGATAATCCGGCCTCCACTCGCCCCGGTGGCGGAATCGGTAGACGCAGCGGATTCAAAATCCGCCGCCGAAAGGTGTGCCAGTTCGAGTCTGGCCCGGGGCACCAGTAACGACAAATCGGCTTTCCTGACGGAAGGCCGTTTTTGTTTATCACATGCGGATTCCTGCCCATGTCGTTGACCGTCGACGACTTCGACTTCCCCCTCCCCCCCGAACTCATTGCCCAACACCCAGCCGCCGAACGGCGTGGGAGCCGCCTGCTGCACGTCTGCGGCGAGCAACTTGTTGACCGCCGATTTGCTGACTTGCCAACGCTGCTGAAAGCCGGCGACCTGCTGGTCTTCAACGATACCCGGGTGATCAAGGCGCGCTTCTTTGGCCAGAAGGATACCGGCGGCCAAGTCGAAATCATGCTCGAACGCATTGTCGATGCGACGCATGCAATCTGCCAGGTGCGCGCCAGCAAGGCGCCGAAAGCGGGTAGCACGATGCGGCTGGCCGATGCCTTCACGGTCAAAATGACTGGCCGGGCCGGCGCCGACGGAGATTTTTTTGCGCTGGAACTGGCTGAGCCTGGCGATTTCTGGGAACTGTCGGAGCGTTACGGCAAGCTGCCGCTGCCGCCCTACATCGAGCACCCGGCCGAAGGTACCGATGAAACACGCTACCAGACGGTCTATGCCCGCGAACCGGGCGCTGTGGCTGCGCCAACGGCCGGACTGCATTTCGACGAAGACATGCTGGCTACGCTGCAGGCACAAGGCATCAATACCGCCTTCCTGACCCTGCATGTTGGTGCCGGCACCTACCGTCCGATGCGTGTCGAAAAAATCGCGGACCACCGGATGCACAGTGAACGCTTCGAGATTCCGCCAGCGACCGCCGATGCGATCACCACCACCCGCGCCGCCGGCGGCCGGGTCATTGCCGTCGGCACGACCAGCCTGCGCGCCCTGGAATCCGCGGGTAACGATGATGGTACGGTACGGGTTGGCGCTGCCGAAACCAGTATTTTCATCACCCCCGGCTACCGCTTCAAGGTCGTCGACCGGCTGATCACCAATTTTCACCTGCCGAAGTCGACCCTGCTCATGCTGGTGTCGGCCTTTGCCGGCTACGACCACATCCGAGCCGCCTA
The DNA here is from genome assembly GCA_018262245.1 of Pseudomonadota bacterium. GTDB lineage: Bacteria > Pseudomonadota > Gammaproteobacteria > Burkholderiales > Rhodocyclaceae > Azonexus. The sequence goes on from JAGTRV010000015.1 coordinate 22,345, forward strand.
CGCCCACGCCGTCGCCGAGCGCTACCGCTTTTTCAGCTATGGCGACGCCATGCTTCTGGAACGAACAGGACAATCCTCCGATGCAATTTGACCTCCTGAAAACCGATGGTGTCGCCCGCCGCGGGACCCTGACACTGGCCCACGGGGTCATCCAGACGCCCGTCTTCATGCCGGTCGGCACCTACGGCACGGTCAAGGCAATGACGCCACAGTCGCTGAACGACATCGGCGCCCAGATCTGTCTCGGCAACACTTTCCATCTCTGGCTGCGGCCGGGACTGGAGGTCATCGCCGCCCACAAAGGCCTGCACGACTTCATGAACTGGCAGAAGCCAATCCTGACCGATTCCGGCGGCTTCCAGGTCTTCTCGCTCGGCGCCATGCGCAAGATCACCGAGGAAGGGGTCAAGTTCTCGTCGCCGCACGATGGCGCCAAGCTCTTCCTGACGCCGGAAATCTCAATGCAGATCCAGAAGGTGCTGAATTCCGACATCGTGATGATCTTCGACGAATGCACGCCCTACCCGGCGACGCATGAAGAGGCGGCCAAGTCGATGCGAATGAGCATGCGCTGGGCCCAACGTAGTCGTGATGAGCATAACAAGCTGGAAAACAGCAACGCGCTGTTCGGCATCGTCCAAGGCGGCATGCACGAAGACCTGCGCGATGAATCGGTGGCCGGTCTGTGCGACATCGGCTTCGATGGCATGGCCATCGGCGGCCTGTCGGTCGGCGAACCGAAGGAAGACATGGCGCGCATCCTCGCCCATACCGCGCCACAACTACCGACGCACAAGCCACGCTACCTGATGGGCGTCGGCACACCGGAAGATCTGGTCTATTCGGTCAGCGCCGGCATCGACATGTTCGATTGCGTGATGCCGACGCGCAACGCCCGCAACGGCCACCTGTTCACCCGTTTCGGCGACGTCAAGATCAAGAATGCACGCTACAAGTTGGACACCGGCCCGCTCGATTCGTCCTGCTCCTGCTATACCTGCACCAATTTCACCCGTGCCTACCTGCATCACCTGTTCCGCAACGGCGAAATTCTCGGCGGCATGCTGAACACCATCCACAACCTGCATTTCTATCAGACCATCATGGCCGAAATGCGCACGGCCATTGAGGTGGAACACTTCACCGAATGGGCTGCCGGCTTTGCCCGCGACCGTTCCTCGGGCCAGTGATAGAATCCTTCGTTTCGTTTTCAAGCAATCCGGAGTTTTAACAATGATTAGTCTCGCCCACGCCCAAACGGCGGCAGCTTCCTCTGACCCGACTGGCGGCCTGATGGGTCTGCTGCCGATGATCCTGATGTTCGTCGTGCTGTGGTTCCTGATGATCCGCCCGCAAATGAAAAAGGCCAAGGAACACAAGGCCCTGCTCGGCGCACTGGCCAAGGGCGATGAAGTCGTCACCCAGGGCGGTATCGTCGGCAAGATCGTCAAGGTCGGCGAAAACTATGTGACCGTCGAAATCGCCGAAGGCACCGAAGTCGTCGTGCAAAAACCTTCGATCGGCCTGGTTCTGCCGAAGGGCACGCTGAAGTCGCTGTAATCACCCCAAAAGGCGGCCCCAAGCCGCCTTTTTCGCTTTAAAGCCACTATGAATCGCTACCCTCTCTGGAAGTACATCACCATCGCTGTCGCGCTGGTCATGGGCTTCGTCTACACCCTGCCCAATTTCTTCGGCGAATCACCGGCCGTGCAGGTTTCCAGCGCCAAGGCCACGATCAAGGTCGATGAAAAGGCCAAGGCCCGTGTCGAAGATTCCCTGAAAGCCGCCGGCATCACGCACGATGGCATCCAGCTCGACTTCAACGGCGTCAAGACCCGTTTCAAGGATACCGACACCCAGCTGAAGGCCAAGGATGCACTGGAAAAGGCCTTCAACCCGGACGCAGCCGATCCGCAGTACGTCGTTGCCCTTAACCTGCTGGCCGCCTCGCCGCAATGGCTGACCTCGCTGCACGCGCTGCCGATGTACCTCGGCCTCGACCTGCGCGGCGGTGTGCACTTCCTGCTGCAGGTAGACATGAAGGGGGCGTTGACCAAGCGCCTTGATTCGACCTCGGCCGACCTGCGCACCGTGATGCGCGACAAGAACCTGCGCCACGGCGGCGTAAACCGCGAAGGCGAGCGCATCGTCATCAAGTTCCGCGATGCCGAAACGCAAAACAAGGCCCGCATCGCCATTTCCGACAGCCAGCCCGACCTGCTGCTCACCGATGCCGGCGATGCCGCCGAGCCGCGCCTGATCGCCACGCTGAAGCCGCAAGCCCAGCAGAAGATCGGCGAATTTGCGCTCAAGCAGAACATCACCACGCTGCACAACCGGATCAACGAACTCGGCGTCGCCGAACCGGTGATCCAGCAACAAGGCGCCGACCGCATCGTCGTCCAGTTGCCTGGCGTGCAGGACACGGCCAAGGCCAAGGACATTCTGGGCCGCACGGCGACCCTGGAAATCCGCATGGTCGACGACTCGACAGGCGCGCTCGACGCCGCGCTGGCCGGCAATCCGCCATTCGGCACCGAGGTCTACAACGAGCGCGGCGGCCAGCCGCTGCTGGTCAAAAAGCAGGTTGTCCTAACCGGCGACCGCCTGACCGATGCCCAACCCGGCTTCGACAACCAGACCCAGGAAGCTGCCGTCCACCTGACGCTCGACGCCGCCGGCGCCCGCATTTTCAAGGACATCACCCGCGAAAACGTCGGCAAGCGCATGGCCATCCTGCTCATCGAAAAGGGCAAGGGCGAAGTAGTGACCGCACCGGTCATCCGTACCGAAATCGGTGGCGGCCGCGTGCAGATTTCCGGGCGCATGACCACCACGGAAGCCAACGACACCGCGCTGCTGTTGCGTGCCGGCTCGCTGGCCGCCCCGATGGAGATCATCGAGGAACGCACCATCGGCCCATCCCTGGGTGCCGAAAACATCCAGAAGGGCTTCCATTCGACGATGTGGGGCTTTGCCGCGATCGCCGTGTTCATGATCATCTACTACCAGATGTTCGGTGTCGTCTCGGTGCTGGCGCTGGCTTCCAACCTGCTGTTCCTGGTGGCCATCCTGTCGCTGCTGCAGGCAACGCTGACCCTGCCCGGCATCGCGGCTATCGCGCTGACCCTCGGCATGGCCATCGACGCCAACGTGCTGATCAACGAACGGGTGCGCGAAGAACTCCGGGCCGGCATGCCACCGCAGGCCGCCATCTCGGAAGGTTACGAACGTGCTTTCGGGACCATTCTCGACTCCAACATCACCACGCTGATCGCCGGCCTCGCCCTGTTGATCTTCGGTTCCGGCCCGGTTCGCGGCTTTGCCGTGGTGCATTGCCTGGGCATCCTGACCTCGATCTTCTCGTCCGTCGTCGTCTCGCGCGGCCTGGTCAACCTGATCTACGGTCGCCAGAAGAAACTGACCAAGGTCGCTATCGGCCAGCTCTGGAAACCGGGCGCCACGACGGCCGCCGGCCAGAAATAAGGAAAAACGAACATGGAATTTTTCCGCATCCACAAAGACATTCCCTTCATGCGCCATGCGCTGAAGTTCAATGTCATTTCGCTGCTCACCTTCATTCTGGCCGTGGTTTTTCTCTTTACCAAGGGCCTGCACCTGTCCGTCGAATTCACCGGCGGCACGCTGATCGAAACCCACTACGAGCAGGCGGCAGATCTCGAAAAGATCCGTGGCGCCCTTGGTAAGTCGGGCTTCAGCGACTTTTCCGTGCAGAACTTCGGTTCATCGCAAGACGTGATGATCCGTCTGCCACTGAAGAGCGAGCAGAACACCAACCAGATCGGAGAGTCGGTCATGAAGGCGCTGGAAGCCGAAGCCCCGGGCTCGCAGCTGCGCCGCGTCGAGTTCGTCGGCCCGCAGGTCGGCAAGGAACTCGCTGAAAACGGCGCCATGGCCCTGCTGCTCGTCGTCATCGGCATCGTGATCTACCTGGCCTTCCGCTTCGAATGGCGCTTCTCGGTCTCGGCCATCATCGCCAACCTGCACGACGTGGTGATCATCCTTGGCTTCTTCGCCTTCTTCCAGTGGGAATTCTCGCTGTCGGTGCTGGCCGCCGTGCTCGCCGTACTCGGCTACTCGGTCAATGAATCGGTCGTCGTGTTCGACCGGGTCCGTGAAACCTTCAAGAAGGTGCGTGGCCTGAGCACCCCGGAAGTGCTTGACCATGCCATCACCAGCACGATCAGCCGGACCATCATCACCCACGGCTGTACCCAGCTGATGGTGCTGTCGATGCTGATCTTCGGCGGCGAAACCCTGCACTACTTCGCCATGGCGCTGACCATCGGCATCTGCTTCGGCATTTACTCCTCGGTGCTGGTCGCCAGCCCGCTGGTCATGTGGCTGGGTGTTTCCCGTGAGCAGTTCATCAAGGTGAAGAAGGTCGTCGAGGGTGCTAACGAAGACGGCGCCGTCGTCTGAGAATCAAAACTGCCCCATGAAAAAAGCCGCCAAATTGGCGGCTTTTTCTTTACCAGTTCGGCGTCTCGGCTGCTGGTGGCAGCGGAGGCGGCCCGGGCAACCAGCCGCCACTGGCACCATAAACAGCAGCCAGCGCCACCACCAGGGCGACGACAAAAGCGACCCAGCCGCCGCCGGTGGCCGATGGCCCTTCGCCCTCGCCCCAACCGGTAATCATCGGCTTGAGCAGTTTCTGTTTCTTGACGTGACCATAGAAGATGATCGCCCCCAGATGCAGCACCACAAAGCCGATCAGCAAATCGGAAACCAGATGGTGGATGCCCGTCAGGCGATTGCTCAGGTCATTGCCAACCAACGTAGCCAAGGGGCCATGGAAGGCGATGTCGTCATTACTGAACAAACCGGTCGCCACTTGCGCGGCCAGTAATGCGAGCAAGCCAAATACCGACAGGGCGCCCAGCGGATTGTGCCCCTCGCCTTGCCATTCGCCGCGCAGATAGGCCTTGATGGTGGCCGGCGTTGGCAGAAAATTGGCAAAGCGAGAATAGGTTGAACCGAGCAGCCCCCAGACCAGCCGGAAAACCACCAAGCCAACGATAACGAGGCCGATCCTGCCGTGCCAGACGATCAGTTTGCCGCCCAACTGGCCGCTGAGCACGGCGGCACCAACGCAGAGGACGAGCAACCAGTGGAAGAGTCGCGTTGGCAGATCCCACAAGCGAAAACGTTTGCTGTTCATATTCATGTCTTTTTATCGTTAAAAAAACAGGCACCCTCAGGTGCCTGTTGACGTGCGGCATGGCTGATTAGCGCTTGGCCTTGAAATCGTCGTGGCAGCCCTTGCAGGTGCCGCCCAGTTTGCCGAGTTGCTCCTCGACCGCACCCGCATCGCCGGTTGCCGCCACCTTGGCCATTTCGTTGGCTTCCTTGTTGAAAGCCATCGCGACCTTGCCCAGCTTTTCCTTGTCAGTCCAGACATTGGCCTTGGCGCGGGTTTCTTCCCAGCCCTTGCCCTTGTCGGTGCCAGGCAGATACAGGGCGCCCATACCAGAATTGGCAATGGCCTGAATGGCGTTGGCCGCCTTGATCACCTCGTCCTTGTTGTAGTTGCCACCTTCGACATTCATCTTGATGCGCTGCATGTTCCAGGCCATGAAACCATAGCCGGACTGGCGAAACTTGATGGCATCCTCGGGCTTGACCTGGGCGAAAGCAGTACCCGCCAGAGTCACGGCGAGCAGCATTGGTAACAGCTTGAATTTCATGTTGATTCTCCGTTGTTGTCAAAACTTGGCATGGCCAGTTTGCGGAAGCGATTGAAGCAGAATTGTCGCAACAATCATAGCCTTGAATCAATGCCAGGCACTTATTTCAACAAATGGCTTTCTGTAGTGCAGCCCTGTAAGCACTGACGCCCCCATTTAAAAACGGATCGATCAAAATCAATAAATTCAGGAAAGATCAAAGAGAACAAGGAAAAAGAACAATATTCTGCCGTCCCAACACCAAATCTACCAAGAGCGTGCACGATGTACGAATATCGGGAAGAGGATCGGCAAGGGTACAGTCAGTCGATTGTCGATCGACTTGGCCGGCGCTCATTCTGGATATTCACACTGCTCGCCTTGGTCGCCATTGCCGCCTATGCGATCTTCGAGAGTCAGACCGCCAGCGACCGTGCCGGCGCGGCCGAAATCAACCTGGCTGGGCGACGACGCATGCTTTCCCAGCATATTGGTCTGCTCGCCAGCCAATTGCTGCACCGGAATGCCCCACAGGAAACACAACAATTAGCCGATGCCATCAATGACATGGCACAAATCCACGACATGTTGCTCAGGGATGCCCGCGGGCACGGCTTTCACAACCCCGAAGACGAAGAGATAGACAACCCTTTGACCCCCGCCGCGGTCATTGCGGAAATGCAGCATTTTCTGAGTCTGGGTCAGAAACTGGCCACCACTCCCTACGACTCGCCGGAATATCGTCCGCTTGCAGAAGAACTGGTTGCCTTGAGCCTGCAAGTCCTGCCGGATCTGGATCGACTGGTCGGCCTCTATCAGGCGCAAAGCGAACAGCGGACCGACGCACTGCGCTTTCTGCAAGCCTGCGCGCTGGTCGCGGCGCTCTGCCTGCTGGCCTTTTCCGGGCTCGGCATCCTGCGCCCACTGATCCGTCAGGTCAGGCACGCCCTAGACGAGCAGGAAAAATCCGAAACGGCGCTACGTCATGCCATCGAGGAAAACCACCTGATCCTGGAAACCACAGACGAAGGCATGTTCGGTATCGACCGCGATGGATACATCAGTTTTGCCAATCGGGCAGCGGCAACCATGCTGGGGCGCGATGCCAGCAGCCTGGTCGGCCGCCACCACCATCCGGACATCATCACCAGCAGCACCGGCTGCCCGATTTGCCGAATGTTGGCCAGTGCAGGCCCTACGCGGGTGTCAGACGGCTGGTTCAACCGGGGCATTCCCCAGCCAAACGCAGCCGGACCGATTACCTTTCCAGTTGAATACTCGGTGGCAACGCGGCCCGACGGCGAAGGGACCATCATTTCCTTCCGCGACATTGCCGACCGCCATGCAGCCGAAATCAAGCTGCAGCGCTTCCAGCAACGCCTGGTGGATGCAATTGAGGCCATGGACGACGCTTTCGCGCTATTCGACGGCGAGGACAGATTAATTCTCCACAACCTGCGTTTCGCCGAACTTTTTTCACCAGAAAGCAGCACCATTCGCATTGGCATGAGTTTCAGCGAATTTATCCACGAGATATCTGAGCAAGGACTTTATCCACAAACCGAAGATGGCGGAAACGACTGGCTGGCAACGAGAATGGAGATGCACCGCCAGGCCGCCGGTTCAAGTGAAATTCCGCTGGCTAACGGCTGCTGGCTGCGAATTACCGAACGCCATACGCGCGAGGGTGGCACTGTCGTCATCTGGTCCGATGTCAGCAACCTCAAACGGGCGCTGATTGCAGCCGACCAGGGCAGCCAGGCAAAATCCGAATTTCTGGCCCGGATGAGCCATGAACTGCGCACCCCGCTCAATGCCATTCTCGGCTTCGCCCGGGTGCTGGAGAAAGATGTGGCCAGCCCGCTGAATGATGCGCAGCAGGAATACGTCCACCACATCCTGCACGGTGGCCAGCACTTGCTCGGACTGATCAACGAAATTCTTGACCTCTCAGCGATCGAGTCCGGCAAACTCAAGGTCGAGATTGAAGATATTGACCTCCCATCCGTACTGCACGAATGTCTCGCCCTGATCAAGCCGCTCGCAAGCAACCGCGAAATCACCCTGAAGATCAGCGGCAGCGAAAGCGCCACCGTTGCTGCTGACCGCAAGCGCCTGAAGCAAGTCCTCCTCAACCTGCTCTCCAACGCGATCAAGTACAACCGCCATGGCGGAGACGTCCAGGTCAACATCGGCGCAACACCGAGCGGCATCCGGCTGGACATCAGCGACACCGGCCAGGGAATTCCTCCCGAGCTGGCCCAGCGAGTCTTTCAGCCCTTCGACCGCCTCGGCCTGGAAAACAGTGAAGGCACAGGCATCGGGCTCGCCATCACACGCCGACTGGTCGAACTGATGGGCGGTAGCATCGGCTTCGAGAGCACCCTGAATATCGGCACGACCTTCCGGGTCGAGCTGGTACCGGCTGGCCAGCAAGGTCTTGCTCCTGCCGACGAAAGCCAGGCAGCACCACCAGCCCAATTCCTGACGCGACAGCCGGAATTGGCCGCGCCGGCGGCCCCCTGTCTGCTGGCGTTCGGACTAAGCGCCGAGGATGCCCAGTTGCTGCGTCTGGTTGCCAGCACACTCCGCGAGGTTCGGCTGATCGAATCAGACGATGCGGCCGCCGTTCAGAGCATTCTCGACGAGTCGCCCTGCCGGGCAATCATCATCGATGAAACCAGCCTGCCTGCATGGCTCGCCGCCGTGCCACCGAAAGACGGCTGGCCACCGCTGATCGCCCTGAGCATCGCCCCCACCGAGGCCATGAAACAAATTGATTCAGTGCCATACTGGCAACTCAAACCGATCAAGAGCCGAGAAATGGCCCGCTTACTAAGAGAGATCGTACGATGATCCCCCCTCTGCCATCCCGGCTCCCGGGCGAACGCTTCCATAACGCCCGGATACTGGTCGTCGACGACCAGCCAAGCAATGTCCGGCTGCTTGAGGTTTTCCTGGCCGAGGCCGGCTACCGACACGTCGAAGGCATCACTGATCCGACTCTGGTACTGGAAAACATCGACCGCGAGCCAGTCGATCTGATCCTGCTCGACATGCGGATGCCCATCCTCGACGGCCTCGCCGTGCTGACCTTGCTGCAGGATGCCATTCGCCAGGAAGGCCTGCAGATCATCGTACTGACCGCCCAGACCGAGCGTGAAACGCGCCTTGCCGCGCTTTCCCGCGGGGCTCGCGACTACCTGGTCAAACCCTTCGACAACGAAGAGGTGCTCCACCGAATTCACAACGCGCTGGAAGCCCGCTTCCTCTATCAGGACCGGGAAAACGAAGCAGAACGGTTGGAAGAGATGGTGAGCCTGCGCACCGGCCAGCTCGTCGAGACACAGCTCGAACTGGTGCGCTGCCTGGCCCGGGCCGGGGAGTTCCGCGACAACGATACCGGTTCCCATATCCTGCGCGTATCGATCGGTTGCTACCTGTTGGCCCAGGCGGTCGGCCTGCCCCGCCGCGATGTCGAACTGATCCGCTATGCCTCGATGATGCACGATATCGGCAAGATCGGCGTCCCTGACCGGGTGCTGCTAAAGCCCGGCAAACTGACACCCGAAGAGTTTGAAATCATCAAGACACACTGCCGTTACGGTGTGGACATCCTTGGTGATTACGACGCCGACGTCACCAGCATGGCGCGAACCATCGCGCTAACCCACCACGAACGCTGGGACGGCAACGGCTATCCCGGCGGCTTG
>JAGTRV010000375.1 GCA_018262245.1 Pseudomonadota bacterium
GACCATGGGCGAGATCGTCAGCTCGGTCAAGCGCGTCACCGACATCATGAGCGAGATTGCTGCGGCGAGCCAGGAACAGAGCGCCGGCATCGAACAGGTCAACCAGGCCATCACCCAGATGGACGACGTGACCCAGCAGAACGCTGCTTTGGTTGAAGAAGCGGCGGCTGCGGCCGAGAGCCTGCAGGAGCAGGCGGGCAAGCTTGCCGAGGCGGTGAGCGTGTTCAAGCTGGACAGCATGGCCTACAGCGCGCGTGCGGCACTTCCGGTGTTGAGCGAGGTGATCACGCCGCTGCCGAAACGGTCCAGGACGTCAACCGCTCCTGCTGCACGGCCTAAGAAGCTGGCGGTAGCCGGCGGCAGCAACGAGGAGTGGGAAGCGTTCTGAATAGCTCAACTGAAGCAAGATACTGAAGCAAGATATTTGCCAGGTTCCCATCAACTATCCGAAGAAGCATCCGATACAGCAAGTAGTGAGTGCTCTGACTTGGGGATAGCTTGTAATGCAACATGGGATAAGAAAAGACATTGCGGCGCTTGTTGCTGGCACGCTGCTCATGGTGCCCGTTTACGCAATCGGCGCCGAAACCACCATCGAGGCTCAACAAACGCCTGCCGCTGATAAAGGCATCTCTTTCAGCCTGCTTTACCGAGGCGATGTGCTTTCCAACGTTGCCGGTGGTCTGCAGCAAAGAACGACGGCACTGGGCAATCTCGACGTCAAATTCGATTTTGATCTGGATACGCTGATTGGCTGGGATGGGGTTGCAGTGGGTCTGCACGGCATTGCGAGCCATGGCGGAAAACCTAACGCCAATCATGTCGGGAGCAGCCAGGGTGTTGACAATATCGAGGTCGACACCAATACCGCGAAGCTTTTCCAGGCATGGATCCAGAAGCAGTTTCTGGATGAGAAACTATCTGTCCTTTTCGGTCTGTATGACCTCAATTCCGAGTTTTACGTCAGTCATAGCACGGGGATCTTCCTGCACCCGTCTCCCGGTATCGGCTCCGAACTTGCTCAAACCGGACTGAACGGGCCCTCGGTCTTTCCCACCAGCTCCGTGGCTTTGCGTGTGAGCGTTTTCCCCACGCCAGAAACCTATGTGCAAGCGGTTGTGCTGGATGGCGTTCCGGGTGATCCCGACAATCCGCGTGGCACCCATATTCAATTCAACGATGGCGATGGCGCATTGCGCGTCTTTGAAGTGGGGTATATCCCCGGCAAATCGAAAGATGGGGAGCTGGCTCTGACCGACAAGTATGCCGTCGGCGTCTGGTCCTACACCTCGCGGTTTGAGGATCTGGTGGAGGTCGATGGGGGCAGTGATCCATTGATGCACAAGGGCAACGAGGGGTTTTATGTGCTGGCCGAACACATGCTCTATCGTGGCAAACGAAACCCTGACAGCCATGCCGACGGCTTTATCCGCTACGGCCGGGCCGCTGAGGATTTCAATCAGTTTTCCAGCTATTTCCAGACAGGGATCGTCTTTACCGGCATGGTGCCCGGCCGGGACGAAGACCAGTTCGCGCTGTCTTTCAGCACGGCCCGCACGGGCGACAAGTATCGCCTGTTCAACCCAACATTCAGTATGTGATCAATCCGGGTACCGACGCACAGATCAGGAACGCGACCGTGCTGGGCGTGCGCTTTGAATTAGCGATGGAGAAATGACCCATTGGGTTCCATTTCCATTAGACAAACAAACAGGAGCTTGGCAATGTTTTCATCAATGACAGTCAAACAAAAGATCTGGGGCTATGGCCTCCTGGGTTTTTCTTTTTCCATGGCAATCGCAGCAGCCGGGTATTGGGGCCAGCAGCAGATGCGCGGCGCCATGTCGGATGTCATGGTCAGTTCGGCCGCACAGAAAAATCAGATGCAAGCTGACATGATGCATGACGCGTTGCGGGCAGACGTATTGGCTGCACTGCTTGCAGGACAAAAACCGGAGGCAGAGCGCGCAGAAGAGGCGAAGCTAATCGCTGAAAATTTGCGCGAACATGCAAGCGTATTTCGCGAGAGCCTTGGTGAAAACAGGAAGCTCCCGCTCGATGGACAGATCAAACAAAACCTGGCCGATAGCGAAGCTGCACTGAATGCATACATCATTGCCGCGGAAGCAATCGTTGCCCAGGCGCTAAAGGACGCAGCCGCCGCGCAGGCTCAATATCCTGAGTTCGATAAGGCGTTTGAAGCGGTCGAGTCCAGCATGGCCAAATCCAGTGGACTGATCGAAAGTGCCGCCAAGCAGGCAGAAGCCAGCAGCGATACGGCGATTGGCACTGCGCAAAGTGCAATTGTGCTGGGCCTTCTGGTGTGTGCCGTGGTTCTGTTTGCCATTTCAATTGTTTTCATGCGTGCGATCAATCGCCCGCTGGCAGAGGCTATCCGGGTAGCCAAGGCGGTTGCCCAGGGCAACCTGGATAACCAGATCGACGTTCACTCGACGGATGAGTTCGGCCAGTTGATGCAGGCCATGAAGGACATGAACGCGAGCCTGGTGAACATTGTCAGCCAGGTGCGCGCTGGAACCGACACCATCGCCACTGCGTCGAGCCAGATTGCCAGTGGCAACCTTGACCTGTCCTCCCGCACCGAATCGCAGGCCTCCAGCCTGGAAGAGACTGCCAGCTCGATGGAGGAGCTCACCAGCACCGTCAAGCAGAATGCCGAGAACGCCCGCCAGGCCAACCAGCTCGTCGTTTCCACCGCCGACGTCGCCGTCAAGGGCGGCCAGGTCGTCGGACAGGTCGTCGACACCATGGCCTCGATCAAGCAGAGTTCGCGCAAGATTGCCGACATCATCGGCGTCATCGACGGCATCGCCTTCCAGACCAACATCCTTGCGCTGAACGCCGCGGTCGAAGCCGCGCGCGCCGGCGAACAGGGACGCGGCTTTGCCGTCGTCGCCTCCGAAGTGCGGAACCTGGCCCAGCGCAGCGCCGGTGCCGCCAAGGAAATCAAGACCCTGATCGAAGACTCCGTCGGCAAGGTCGACGCCGGCAGCGAACTAGTCGACGAAGCCGGCAGGACCATGGGCGAGATCGTTTCCTCGGTCAAGCGCGTCACCGACATCATGAGCGAGATTGCCGCGGCGAGCCAGGAACAGAGCGCCGGTATCGAACAGGTCAACCAGGCCATCACCCAGATGGACGACGTGACCCAGCAGAACGCTGCTTTGGTGGAAGAAGCGGCGGCAGCGTCCGAGAGCCTGCAGGAGCAGGCGGGCAAGCTGGCCGAGG
>JAGTRV010000212.1 GCA_018262245.1 Pseudomonadota bacterium
GAGCCCGCGCATCGGCTTCATCCAGATCGCCGACCGCTTCTGCACCGGCTCGTCGATCATGCCGCAGAAGAAAAACCCGGACGTGCCGGAACTGGCCCGTGGCAAGACCGGCCGGGTCTATGGCCAGCTGATGAGCCTGCTGACCCTGATGAAGTCGCAGCCGCTGGCCTATAACAAGGACAACCAGGAAGACAAGGAACCGCTGTTCGACGCCGTAGACACCGTCACTGACACCCTGCGCATCTTTGCCGACATGGCCGGCGGCATCACCGTCCGCGCCGACAACATGAAGGCCGCGCTGACCCAGGGCTTCGCCACGGCCACCGACCTCGCCGACTATCTGGTCAAGAAGGGCCTGCCCTTCCGCGATGCCCACGAAGCCGTCGGCCACGCCGTCAAGGCCGCCGAGCAAAAGGGCGTCGACTTGCCGCAACTGACGCTGGACGAACTCAAGGCCTTCTGCCCACAGGTGGAGAGCGACGTATTCGCCGTGCTCACCGTCGAAGGCTCGCTGGCTTCCCGCAACCACATTGGCGGCACCGCGCCGGAGCAGGTCAGGGCCGCTGTTGCGCGCGCTCGCCAGCGCCTGAGCTGATTCTGCATTCGCCTGAAAGGCCGCCAGCCGACGCTGGCGGCCTTTTTTTTTGCGTCAAACGAATTAGGGGTTTAACATATAAGCAAATGTTGATATTTAACTATCGACGTCACTGATAATTAAACCCGAGGCAGATCAGCATGTACTCAACCGTTGTCGACAACACACCGCTCATCAAGGTGAATAGTGCCAAGCACGAAGCGAACTACGCGGTAAATGGTTCCCTGATGAATCCGCTCGAAGCTTTTTACGCTTCCCTTGCAGCCTGTGCGGCGGTCTATGCAAAGAAATCCTGCAAGGAACTTGGCATTCCCGCCGCCGGCATCGAAATCGCCTGCAAGCCTTTTGCCGGCCCCGGTGGCCCGCTGACGCTGGCCAAATTCAAGACCGATGTGCGCTTCCCGGCGCATTTCACGGCCGAGCAAAAAGCAAAGATCCTCGACAGCATCGCCTATTGTGCGGTCAAGGATATCGTCGCCAACGGCCCGTCCATTGAATTTCAGGTGGCAGAAGCTTGAGCCGAACGAGCGAGCAATAAAAAACCGGGGACCAGCCCCGGTTTTTCTTTTCTGGAACCTGAGTGATCAGGCCGCAATACCTTCCAGCATCTGTTGCAGTTCGCCGGTCTGGTACATCTCCTTCATGATGTCACAGCCGCCAACGAATTCGCCCTTGATGTAAAGCTGCGGAATGGTCGGCCAGTTAGCGTATTCCTTAACGCCATTGCGGATTTCCTCGTCGGCCAGCACGTTGACCGTGACGAAATCATTAACGCCGCAGACCTTCAGGATCTGCACGGCCGTGGCCGAAAAACCGCACTGCGGGAAACGGGCATCACCCTTCATGTAGAGGACGACCGGATTGCCGGTCACGGTGGCGTGGATGCGTTGTTGAACGTCGGACATGATTTCTCCTGATTTAAAGATGGCCGCCTGAAACGCGGTCGATGCCGGCCAGGTCGGGGAAAGTGGATGCGGCTTTGAACCCGGCCGCGGTCAATAAGTTCCGGCTCGCTTCACCCTGGTCGTAACCATGCTCGAAAAGCAGCCAGCCACCGGGGGCCAGATGATCCGCCGCGTCAGCCACGATGTGCCGGATACAACTCAAACCGTCGGCACCATCTGTCAGCGCCATCCGCGGCTCAAAGGGCAGGCCGTTGAGCGCCAGATGCGGATCACCGTCGGCGACATAGGGCGGGTTGGAAACGATAAGATCGAAGTGCTCGCCGGCCAGCGGCGAAAACCAGTCGCCTTGGCGGAAATCAATCCGGGCGCCAAGCCGGCCAGCGTTGTTGCGCGCGACCGAGATTGCCTCTGCAGACAGATCAACCGCAACAACCGTCGCCGCCGGAGATTCCAGCGCCAGCGAGATGGCGACAATGCCGGAACCGGTTCCCAGATCGACGACCTTCGGTGCCGCCAGCCCCGGCAGCTTTTCCAGCGCCAGTTCGATCAGCACCTCGGTTTCCGGACGCGGAATGAGCACGGCCGGCGAAACCTGAAAGACCCGCCCGCGAAACTCGGCTTCGCCGACCAGATAAGCCAGCGGTTCACCAGCGGCACGCCGTGCCACCCAATCCTGAAACTGTTCATAAGCCGGCCCGATCACCGGCATTTCCGGGCGCGCCAGCAGATCAGCGTGTGAGCAGCCGGTGGCGTATTGCAGCAGCAGACGGGCATCCAGCCGGTCTATCTGCTGTCTGGCGGCAGCCAATGCCTCACCAAGGGTCATGATCGAAATTATCCAGGCGACTCGAATCGGGTGCGTATTGTCCCAAATTTTTCTCCCCGTCGTCGGAATGCTTGCCTTTGAGGCAGACAGGATTCAAAATTGACAACGAGGTGAATTTAATGTTTTTCGCAATTCGACAAGCTTCCGTCTATTTTCTAAGTCTCTGGCTTGTCCTTTGCTCGCCCTTGATCCTGGCCGCACCGCCGCAGGAGATCAGCGTCGGCATCGTGCCGCAACAGGCAGCCACGGCGCTGGCCAAGGCGTGGATTCCGTTGCTGGCCGAAATTTCGCAACGTAGCGGGATTCGCCTGACTTTCAAGACGGCGCCTGACATTCCAGCATTTGAAGAGCGCATGAAACGGGGCGAATACGACCTCGCCTACATGAACCCCTACCACTACACGGTTTTCAGCAAGCAGCCGGGCTACCGGGCCTTTGCCCGGGAAAAGAATCGCAAGCTGGTTGGTATCATCGTCGTGCGCAAGGATGACCCGAGCAGCAGCCTCGAAGAACTGGCCGGCAAGACCGTTGCCTTCCCGGCACCGGCGGCCTTTGCCGCCAGCATCCTCCCCCGGGCCGAATTCTCGCGGAAAAACATCCCGATCAAGGCTCAATTCGTCAATTCCCATGACTCGGTCTATCGTGGCGTCGCCCAAGGGAGTTTCGCGGCTGGCGCAGGCATCAAGCGCACCCTTGAGGCCATCGAGCCAGCCATTTCCAGACAGCTGCGCATCCTTGCCACAACGCCAAGCTATGTTCCGCATGCCTTTGCAGCCCATCCGCGCGTGGCGGCCGGAACGCTGGACAAGGTCATGGCCGCCATGCTGACACTGGACCTCGACGAAGCGGGTCGCACCGCCCTTGAACCGCTCAGTTTCAAGGGCATCGAGGCTGGTGCGGACAAGGATTGGGATGAAATTCGCAAGCTGCGTATTGATCTTCAGGTTGGCCAACCCGTGAAGTCGCCCCTGCCGTGAAATTCCGCACCAAGACTATCCTTGGCGTCGCCCTGATCGAGGGGGTCTTGCTGGCCATACTGGGTATCGGCATCCTCAGTCTTTTCCGCGATGCCAACGAACAGCAAATCACCCGCCGGGCTGCCGTCTCGGCCCGTCTGCTGGCTGCCAGCGCCCGCGATGCCATGGTCGCCTACGACCTGGCCACCATCGATGGCATTGCCAGCGATGTACTGGAGACCGGCGAAATCAGCTACGTCCGCTTCCTCGACGGGCAAGGCCGGGTGATGGTCGAGCGCGGAGCATTGCCGAGCCAGCCTGAATTTGCAGCCGGCGTTTCACAGACGGAAGATGGCGTACTCGACCGGGCAGTACCGATTACCGTTTCCGGCGAAAGCTTTGGCCAGATCCAGTTTGGCATCGACATTGCCCCTTTCACGCTGGCGCTTAACCGGACGCAACGCTGGTTCATGGCGCTCTCGGCGCTCGAAATGGGACTGGTCGCCTTCTTCTCGCTGATTCTGGGCACCTACCTAACCCGCCAGCTGACCGCACTGCGCAACGCCAGCCGGGAAATTGCCGAAGGCCGTTTCGACCGCCCCCTGAAAATCGATGGCAATGACGAACTGGCCGAAACGGCACAGGCCTTCAATCACATGGTCGAAAAAGTTGCCGGGAGCATTTCCAGCCTGCGGGAAAGCAAGGCCAAGCTGCACCAGGCCAAGGAGGAAGCGGAAAACGCCAATGCTGCAAAAAGCCAGTTCCTGGCCAACATGAGCCACGAATTGCGCACCCCGATGACCGGCATCATCGGCATGAGTTTCCTGATGATGCGCACCGAACTTGACGAACAGCAGCGCGATTTCGCCGACACCATTCAGCGCAGCGCCAATGCCCTGCTCATCATCATCAACGACATTCTCGATCTCTCTGCCATCGAAGCAGAAAAGCTGCGGCTGGCCCATGCCAACTATTCCGCACGCAAAGTCATCGGCGAAGTACTGGCCCTGATCTCCCCGAGCGCCGACGCCAAGAACATTTCCCTCATCAGCCAGATCGCCGACGACTTGCCGGAAATACTGGTCGGCGATGCCATTCGTCTGCGCCAGGTCTTGCTCAACCTGCTCGGCAACGCCATCAAGTTCACCGAACAAGGCTCGGTCACCCTTGAAGTGGCTCACCAGCCAACAGACGATGGCCGACAACGCCTGAATTTTGTGGTTCGTGACACCGGCATCGGCATGACACCAGGCGTCGTCAACGCCCTGTTCACCCCGTTCTTTCAGGCCGATCTGAGCAACACGCGACGCTTTGGCGGGACAGGACTGGGTCTCTCGATCAGTCGCCGCCTGATCGAATTGATGCACGGCGAAATCAGCGCTGAATCAGAACCGGACGTTGGCAGCACCTTCCGCTTTCACATCGTCGCCGATCTGCCTGAAACATCGGTCGCCGAAGAACAACCCGACAAGGCCGACGGTGAGCGCCACTTCGATGCCCGGCGCATTCTGGTCGTCGATGACCGGCAGATCAATCGCAAGGTCGTCGGCGCCATGCTCGAAAGGCTGGGCTGCCACGTCCTCATGGCCGAGCACGGTAAAGAGGCGCTGGCCCGGCTCGCCACGGAGGTGGTCGATCTGGTGCTGATGGATTGCCAGATGCCGGTCATGGATGGCTTTGAAGCCACCCGCCGCATCCGTGAAGGAGAGGACAGCAGAATCGATCCAGCCACCAAGATTATCGCAATGACGGCCAATGCCATGGAGGGTGACAAGCAGCGTTGCCTAGCCGCCGGCATGAACGACTACATCAGCAAGCCGATCTTTGCTGCGGAACTGGAACGCATCCTGACCACCTGGCTGCCCACAACGCCGGCTTGACGCAGCGAGGCGAAAATCAGTTCTGCTCTGCCAGTTCGGCCAGCAGATCGGCTTGGTGCTCGGCTGCCAGCGCGCCAAGCAGTTCATCCATGTCACCGTCCATGATCGCAGCGATCTTGTACAGCGTCAGGTTGATCCGGTGATCGGTGATCCGGCCTTGCGGAAAATTGTAGGTGCGAATGCGCTCGGAGCGGTCGCCAG